>CACZHN010000001.1 GCA_902780985.1 uncultured Lachnospiraceae bacterium
CATGCTGGATACACCGTTCTGCTTTTTAAGTTCCTCCGGCGACGCGTCGCAGATGGTCTTGCCCTTATTCAGCATAACGATCCTGTCGCAGAGATAATCAGCCTCTTCCATGTAGTGAGTGGAATAGATTACAGTCTTTCCTCTTTCCTTCTCTTTTTTCATGAATTCGATTATAGCCGAGCTGCTGATTATATCCAGTCCCAGCGTAGGCTCATCGAAAATGTATATATCCGGATCATGGATGATGGTCCTTGCTATGGACGCTCTCTGGGTCTGCCCCGTGGAAAGCCTCTCTATCCTGTTATCCACGAATTCTTCCATGCCCAGTACTTCCGTGATCTTATCTATTCTCTCATTCAGCACCTTATCCTCTATCTCATACATGGCGCCGAATATCTTCAGAAGTTCTCTTACACTCATTCTTCCGTAAAGCTTGGTATTTCCCGAAAGATAGCCTATACTCTTTTTAACTTCCAGAGTATCGTTTACGGTCTCACCGTTTTTCCCGGTAACGCTGACCTCTCCGGAGGTCGGTTCCATAAGTCCGGAAAGCATACGAAGAAGAGTCGTCTTCCCTGCGCCGTTCGGTCCGAGGATTCCCAGGATTTCTCCCGTCTCTACCGAAATGGATATACCGTCCACCGCATTGAACTCGACTCTTTTGCCCTTTGCTTCGGTTTTATAAAAGCTTTTTACAAGATTATCCGCTTTAAGCATGTGTACTTCACTCCCAATCTATGTGAAATTATAAACTAAAATACAGTTCAATTACAATTGAAGATTGTATTAATATAGACATCGAGTAGGGGAAATCCCTGGCTCGGCTAACGCACAAAAAAAATCGTTCAGGCCTTCCTTCTCCATCGGCCTGAACGACTTCTCTACCTTCACTTATACATATATGTATCAAACTACCCCATAAATTTCTATCTGAGAAACTCACCCACGACGATATTATAACAAAATCGAACAAATTTTAACAGGATTTTTGTGCAATTTCTTTAAATTCGTTACATTGAACAATAGCCAAAAGGTCGTAAATTTGATAAAAACATCAAAAAAGCGTGCAATCTGGGGATTGCACGCTTTGGAAACTCGTTATTTACCATTGGTTTTTTGTTACATTTAACCAAGGTTAACCGGAAAACTGCCGTTCAAAATCCGGTTAAATTATGACTTGTTTTCATGTGCTACAAGGTTAAGAGCACCGTATCTCTCTCTGAGAAGAGGCTTCTCGATCTTACCTGTTGCATTTCTAGGTACATCTGCGAAGATGATCTTTCTAGGTCTCTTGTATCTAGGAAGCTCAAGACAGAAGTTGTTGATCTCTTCTTCCGTCGCCTCGCATCCTTCCTTAAGCTGGATGATAGCAGCCGAGATCTCACCGAGACGGGAATCCGCAAGTCCGATAACGGCAACATCCTGGATCTTCATATTCTTCATCAGGAAGGCTTCGATCTGTACAGGATAGATATTCTCGCCACCGCTTATGATAACGTCCTTCTTTCTGTCTACAAGCCAGATAAATCCGTCCTCATCGTACTTGGCCATATCACCTGTATAAAGCCATCCGTCCTTTATACTCTCTTCTGTAGCTTCAGGATTCTTGTAATAGCAGATCATAACGCCCGGGCCCTTTACACAAAGCTCGCCAACGTTCTCGCTGTCTGTGGTAGGGATGATATTTCCTTCTTCATCCACAACCTTGCACTCCCAGCCGTAGCCCGGAATACCGATAGCTCCTACATGATCTATATTCTCTACACCGAGATGTACGCAGCCCGGTCCGATAGACTCCGAAAGGCCGTAGTTCGTATCATACTGATGATTAGGGAACATCTTCTTCCAACGTGTTATAAGACTTGCAGGTACAGGCTGAGCACCTATATGCATAAGTCTCCACTGATCAAGCTCATACTTACTCTTATCAAGCTTTCCGTCCTCAAGAGCTATAAGAAGATCCTGAGCCCAAGGAACAAGAAGCCATACGATGGAACACTTCTCAGCACTTACCGCATCCAGGATATCTTCCGGCTTTGTACCCTTAAGAAGTACAGCCTTTCCTCCGGAAATGAGTGAACCGAACCAGTGCATCTTGGCACCTGTATGGTAAAGCGGCGGTATGCATAAGAACACATCGTCTTTAGTCTGTCCGTGATGAGCCTGCTCAACCTTTGCACTGTGTACAAGAGCCTTATGCTCATGCAGGATAGCCTTAGGGAAACCTGTAGTTCCCGATGAGAAGTAGATTGCCGCATTGTCGTCGTCCGTGATCTTTATGTCAGGGCTTACGCTGCTTGAGTTGGCAACCATCTCGTTATAATCCTCCGCGAAGGAAGGACAATTCTCTCCTACGTAGAAGAGAAGTCTGTTTCTGCTGATCTTATCGGCGATCTCTTCAACACGTCCGATAAATTCAGGTCCGAATACAAGTATATTTACATCCGCAAGATCAACGCAGTACTGAATCTCGTCTGCATCGTAACGGAAGTTGAGCGGAACCGCAAGAGCTCCTGTCTTAAGGATTCCGAAGTAGATCGGAAGCCACTCAAGGCAGTTCATAAGAAGAATTCCGACCTTGTCGTCCTTCTTGATTCCACGGCTTATGAGAAGATTAGCAAAACGGTTTGCCTTCTCGTTGAAGACACTCCATGTAATCTCTCTTCTGTACGGAGACTTTGGATTAGGCTCCATAAGTTCATACTCTCTCCATGTTACACGGCGCCTCTCCTGAATAGCAGGATTAAGCTCTACCAGTGCAACGTCATTTGCATATTCCTTGGCATTCCTCTCCAAGATTTCTGTAATAGGCATTTCAACTATTCCCCTTCTACGATTAATCTACACTGTTGTAGCCAACCTCAAAACCCGCAAGGTTGATATCAACTGTCTTTGGAGGAACCTTGGCCTTAATTACATCTATCCACTGTTCCTTCGTATAATTCATATGGCGTGCAGCCATACCGAGTACGATTGTATTGAAGACTCTTGTGTTCCCCAGTTCTTCAGCCTTCTCCATAGCATTTATAGAATAAACGCTGTACTTTGCGCGAAGCTCCTCGAGAATGTTCTCAGGATACTCTGCTGCACCTGTGATAACAGGCATAGGATCGATTCTCTGATCGTTTACGATAAGTGCTCCATCCTTCTTAAGGAAATGAGCATATCTCTTTGCTTCAAGTCTCTCAAATGCGATGAGAACGTCAGCACAGCCCTCTTCAACGATAGGCTCTGTAACTGCCTCACCCTCTGTTGCATATCTTACGTAGGTTACAACGGAACCGCCACGCTGAGCCATACCGTGAACCTCGGAAAGTTTTACATCATAACCTGCTGTCTCAGCCAGACCACCTAAGATTCGGCTTGTAAGAAGTGTTCCCTGGCCGCCGACACCTACTATCATTATATTTGTAACTGCCATTGTTATTATCCTCTCATTTATTCTTTCAAAAACTCTGCTTGCCTGCTAAACTCCGCCTGCCCGTACAGGCACGCATGTGCCTGCACGGCACTGCGGCTGCAGGCTCGCATTCGCTCGTGCAAGACTACTTCGTAGTCTTGAGCTCAATAGCGTCAAACGGACAAAGCTGCTGGCAAAGACCGCAGCCGTTGCACATTGTCTCATCTATAACAGAGAATCCTGTTTCCTTATCCTTCTTGATAGCAGGACATCCCGGAACAAGACACTGTCCGCACTTCATACATTTCTCTGTATCAACATGGCATCTGCCCTTTGGCTGATAGCTCTTAAGGAGTGCACAAGGTGACTGGGAAATGATTACGGAAAGTTCATCTCTTGCAACCTCTTCCTTGATGGTTGCTTCCAGTTTCTTAAGGTCAAATGCATCAACAACCTTTACGTTCTTGATACCCATACCTTCGCAAAGCTTTACAAGGTCAATGGCAAGTGTTGTCTCGCCGTTAAGCATCTTACCTGTTGCAGGATGCTCCTGATGACCTGTCATACCTGTAGTGGAGTTGTCAAGGATGATAACTGTTCCCGTAGCCTGGTTGTAAACCATGTTCATGAGTGAGTTAACACCTGTGTGAAGGAATGTTGAATCACCGATAACAGCAACCCAGTTCTTAACCCAATCCTTGCCTTTACCCTTCTCCATACCGTGAAGCATAGAGATGGAACCTCCCATACAGAGAGTTGTATCAACAACAGAAAGCGGTGCAGCCACACCAAGTGTGTAGCATCCGATATCGCCGCTTGCATGGATCTTAAGCTTCTTAAGCACGCTGTAAGTAGCTCTGTGAGGACATCCCGGACAAAGGATTGGCGGACGAACAGGAACAGCTGCAGGCTGCTCAAGGTCAAGGTCCTGACCGAGGATTTTCTCACGAAGCATGTTTGCACTGTACTCACCGTCAAGTGGGAATACATCCTTACCTGTACACGCAATGCCCCATGCACGAACCTGCTCTTCGATTACAGGCTCAAGTTCTTCTATGATGTAGAGCTTGTCAACCTTTGATGCAAACTCTTCGATAAGCTTCTTAGGAAGAGGATTTACCATACCAAGCTTAAGTACGCTTGCATTTGGGAATACCTCCATAACATACTGATAAGGGATACCGCTTGTGATGAAGCCGAGGGTCTTGCCTTCAGCATCCTTATAGTCGCCGTATGTAACCTTGTTGATACCTGCGAACTTATCTGTAGCGCCGTCCTCTGCAAGACGTCTGTCACGCTCGATAACGAACTTATGACGAACCATTGCATTTGCAGGAACCATAACGTTCTTGCCCGGATTACGCTCGTATTCCTTATCTGCTATTTCGGCTCTGTCCTCAAGATTTACAACACCCTGAGAATGAGCGATTCTTGTTGTGGTTCTGAGGATAACCGGAGTGTCATACTCCTCGGAAATGTCAAATGCCTTCTTTGTGAAGACTCTTGCCTCCTCACTGTCGGATGGCTCAAGCACAGGAACATGTGAAGATACCGCGATTCTTCTGGTATCCTGCTCGTTCTGTGAGCTGTAAAGACCCGGATCATCAGCAACAAGATATACGAGACCTCCCTTTGCTCCTATATATGATGCTGTGTACAGAGGATCTGATGCAACGTTAAGACCTACGCACTTCATAGCGCACATAGCTCTAACGCCTGCGATGGATGCTCCCATAGCAACCTCTGCGGCAACCTTCTCATTCGGCGCCCACTCCGCATAAACGCCTTCGTACTTTACGAGGTTCTCGCTCATTTCCGTACTAGGTGTTCCCGGATATGCTGATGATACCTTAACGCCTGCTTCCCAAGCGCCGCGGGCAATTGCTTCATTGCCCAACATAATCTTCTTTTCCAACTTTCAAACTCCCTTCGTTATATAAATCTTATTTATTCCTGTGTTGGATCTTTGCCCTATTTTTCAAAAAGGGCGGCAAACTTCTCATATCCCAGTCGCACTCTCATGATTGTCGTTCCCTGAAACAGTCTTCTGACCTGAAACATGATCTTCAGTTTGTTGCTCCATCCGGAGGACATCTGTATCCCGTCCAGAACCGGTTTGGAACTTATTATAGAATATCTCGGGTCCCAGCTCTCTATAGTGCTGGCCGGATAATTCATATAGAACTTTCTTCTTCTGTACTCCGCTCCCAGTCTCTCGGCAAATCTGTTCGAACTGAGAAGCTCCATGTAGCTGTGAACTTCGAAAAGCACGTTGCAGCCCTGGAATCTCTCGTACAACATTTTCAGGAGATCCCTAACCTCATCCTCCCTGTAGTAGGACAGGATATCTCTGAAAATGAAAAGCAGGCCCTTGTCGATCTCGCAGTCGATCTCATCAATCCACGTAAGGTCATTAACGGATCTGTCGATGATCTTTTCTCGGTCGCAGCTGTCGGTGGTATACATGTTCCTGACGGCAATTCGGCCCGGGCTGTCGAGATTATACCACATAACCCTTCCATTATCCACCCTTTCGAACATTGTGTCCAGACTGCAGCCCGCATAGACCACAGTGCTGTCCGGATACTCCATCAGGAAGAGTTTCACCGCCTCGTCGTAATCCCGGCTGGTGGCCGCGGAGACAAGAGTTCTGTACTCGCTTCGATTCTTGTAATCTTCGTAATTTATCTTATGATTAGCCAGATATTTGGTCGCAATCTCGTCCTTGAAGATATCAGGGAATCTCTTGGAGATTATTCCTCTGTGTCTGACCTCATACATATATTTATCTATTATGGCACTTCTGGAATCCGTCATGAAGTCCTGAAGTATCTTTCGTAAGTGCTTGGATTCGGAATTGTTCCGGTTCAGGTAAAATGCATGCCCCGCATTTCTGTATTCAAAGAAATACGGCTTGTTTCCCGAATCATACATGTTCCTGCAGAATAGTCTGGCATGGGCATTGTAAGCATCTCCCGCTCCCGATGCCACCAGAACTTTTCCGGTCACATAGTTGGCTCTTTCATGGATAGGACTGATGTATTCCGTCTTTCCGGCATAATCCTTGATCCAGTAGTCTTTTATGAAATCTATGGCTCCCTGTGATGTAGCGGCATCGGAATACCAGCCCTTTGCCTTCTGCATTTTCACCATCAGGTCGTAATCCGTATACTCTGCATCCAGTACCGGTGCAAGCATCACCGTCTTATACGGCATCGCCAGGCCTTCCTGCCAGGCCACCATATTCATGGTAAGCGCATATCCCGCTCCCACTCCGGTTCCCACAAGAACCACCTTTTCCATGTCATAACCGGATAAGGTGTCGCTGAAAGTCTTGATAAGATATTCAAAGACTTCCCTGCAGCAGTTCTCCGGTGCCAGAGGATACATAGGTATGATAAACTCCGCATCCACCAGTCTCATCAGGTCATAGACGAATCGCCATTCGCCTTCAGCCATAGGATGACAGTACTCGCTGTCGTAAAGGTAGAACACCTTTCTGTCCGAGGCTCTGCCGGATAAAGTGATGTGATAGCACGGAAAGCCCCCTTCCCCCAGCGATTCTACAAAAGTTTCTTTCTGCAGCCACTGCGGGATACCTGTTTTTCGCTTTGCCTTCTTTTTCACCACAAAGCGATATACACTTTCCTTGTCATCAAAATTACCCATAAATCCCCACAAAATCCGCTTTACTTCTAAAGCGACAAAAAGTGTCAACCATCATAGAGATGGCTGACACATTATCATTAACCTTAGTCTTGGAAGAAATATCCGACTCCCCATTTTGTATGTATATACTCCGGATCGGCCGGGTGTGCTTCTATCTTTTCTCTGAGACGCCTTACATGAACATCAACCGTTCTGGCATCTCCCGGATAGGTTGCTCCCCAAATTTCCTTCAGAAGCTCGTCTCTTGAATATACCTTATTAGGATTGGAAACCAGAAGCAGTACCAGTTCGAATTCCTTGGCTGTGAGACTTACCTCATTGCCGTTGATATATACTCTTCTTGAATCGGTTTCAATCTTCAGGCCCTTCTTCTCGATGACATTTGCTCTGGATTCTCTTGACTCATCGTTTCTTACATTTCTTCTGAGTCTTGCTTTTATACGTGCCTTTACTTCAAGTATGTTGAAAGGCTTTGTTATATAATCATCTGCTCCGTACTCAAGTCCGATGATCTTGTCCATGTCATCGCCCTTTGCCGTAAGCATTATGATCGGAACATCCGAAAATTCTCTGATTATCTGACACACTTCAAGTCCTGTAAGTTTCGGAAGCATTATGTCCAGGAGTATTATATCATATGCATCCGTTCTTGCTTTTTCTACAGCCTCTTCACCGTCGTAGGCAGTGTCGACCTGCATGTCATCCTGCTCAAGATATGACTTGAGTCCCTTCACTATACTCTTTTCATCATCAACTATTAAGACCTTCTTCAATGTACTCTTCCTTTCATTATGTGGTCACTTTATCCCTAAGCTTGCTAAAGGTTCCTTCCTTGATGCCGTTTACGTTCATCAAGTCTTCCACCTGAGTAAATCCCCCGTGCTGCTCTCTGTACTTTATGATTTCTTCGGCTCTGGTCTCTCCTATCCCCGGCAGAGTCATAAGCTCTTCCTTACCGGCGGTGTTAATATTCACCAGTCCGTTCTGCTCCGCGGCTGCCGTATCCGCTTCCCCCGACACGACCTCTTCTCCCTCTTTCGGGATATAGATCCTGTCACCGTCGGAAACCTTTCCGGCAAGATTAACAGCCGATGTGGACGCTTCTTCGCTGAAGCCTCCCGCTGCATTAAGAACATCATTTACTCTGGAATCGGCAGGCACATAGTAAACCCCTTCCGATTGCACCGCTCCGCAGATAAAAACACATATCATTTCCGGTTCGGATTCCGTAACATCGGCCTCTGTAATATCCGGTTCTTCCGAGACTATCTCTTCCGATGTATCCTGCTTTACCACCGTGATCCCGGTGTTTCCGCATCCCGCAGGAAATGTGAGCATCAAAACAAATACTGCTGCTCTGAGCAATTTCTCTATTCTATTCATATGTTACTCATAAAGTGGAATTGAGTACTTTTATTATATCTAATTTACGGGTCATCTACAACCCTACAATTAGACGATTTCTCTTTAGAGCGGCTCCTTCATGATAGCTGTTCCGATACCCTTTTCGGTAAAGAACTCAAGGAGCAGGCAGTGCTCAAGACGTCCGTCCAGGATATGAACTCTGGATACACCGTTGTTCATGGCATCTATACAGTTCTGAAGCTTAGGAAGCATTCCGCCGCCTACTACGCCGTCGTCGATAAGGCTCTGTGCCTCGCTTATATTCATCTCTGAGATAAGTGTCTTCTTATCCGACGGATCTGTGAATACACCCTCGATATCTGTGAGGAACGCAAGCTTCTCAGCCTCAAGAGCTGTAGCTACGGCACATGCACAGTCATCCGCATTTATGTTGTAATCATGCTCATCCTCGATACCCATTCCGATAGGAGCGATAACAGGGATAAGGTCGTTATCGATAAGAGTATTGATAAGATCTACATTTGTCTCAACGATCTCACCTACAAATCCGATATCCTTGCCGCCTGCGGTCTTACGCTTACATTTAAGGAGTCCTGCGTCCTTTCCGCTGACACCTACAGCATTAAGGCCAACCTTGGACATAAGTCCTACAAGACTCTTGTTAACGTTGTTAAGGACCATCTCGGCAACTTCCAGAACAGGCTCGTCTGTAACTCTGAGACCGTTCTCGAAACGTGTCTCCATGCCGAGCTTATCTATCCACTTGCTGATCTCCTTACCGCCGCCGTGAACGATGACCGGCTTGAAACCAACCAGCTTAAGAAGTGCTACGTCCTGAATAACGTTGTACTTAAGGTTCTCGTCAAGCATTGCGGAACCACCGTACTTAACAACGATCTTCTTGCCGTTGAACTTCTTGATGTAAGGCAGAGCCTCGATAAGAGTCTGTGCCTTTTCTAAAATCTTATCCATATCTTCATTCTTAGTCATCATAACTGTCCTCTTTCCACATAATAATTTATTCTTTTTCGCCGCGCTCAGGCAATCCCGTGGTCTAACTTCTGTAATCAGCATTTATCTTTACGTAATCGTATGTAAGGTCACAGCCCCAGGCTGTTGCCTCGAAGTTGCCTGCCTTGATATCGCAGATTGCTGTGATCTCATCAGGCTCAAGAACGTTCAGAGCTTCTTCTTCTGAGAAGTCCAGGAAGCTTCCGTTCTCTACGAACTTGATGGTTCCGTTCTTGCTGGTAATGGTGATATCGGTCTTATCAGGATCGAAGTCCGCTCCCGAATAACCCATTGCACAGAAAAGTCTTCCGCAGTTTGCGTCCTTTCCGAAGATTGCAGCCTTTGTAAGATTCGAAGTGATAACGGACTTCGCAAGCACCTTGGCTGTCTCGTAGTCAGGAGCTCCCACAACGTGTGCTGTGAAGAGTCTTGTTGCTCCCTCTCCGTCCTTGGCTATATTTGTTGCAAGGAATGTTGCAACTTCCAGAAGAGCTTCCTTGAAGTTTGCCAGATCTTCTCCTTCGGCTGTGATGGTCTCATTTCCGGCAAGGCCGTTCGCCATAAGAAGTACCGTATCGTTGGTTGATGTATCTCCGTCAACGGATACCATGTTAAATGTAACCTCAATCACCTCTCTGAGGGTCTTAAGTGCGATATCATAGTTAATGGCAACATCGGACATGATGTATCCCAGCATGGTTCCCATGTTCGGATGGATCATACCCGAGCCCTTGCACATAGCTCCGATGGTACAGGTCTTTCCGCCTGCCTCGAACTCTACTGCGATTTCCTTCGGCTGAGTATCTGTTGTCATGATAGCTACGGCAGCCTCATGAGCCTCAGTTCTCTCGTCCGAAAGAAGCGGAGCCATCATCTCGGCACCCTTGAGTATTGTATCCATAGGAAGCTGTGGTCCGATAACTCCTGTGGAACCTACGAGAACGTAATCCGCAGGTATTCCGAGAAGCTCAGCCACCTTGTCTGCTTCCTTCTTGCAGTTAGCCAGTCCCTCTTCGCCTGTTGCCGCATTTGCGACAGCTGTATTTACGATAACGGCCTGAGCCTTCTTTACGTTATAAACTATGTTACTGTCCCATTTTACAGGAGCAGCCTTTACCAGGTTCTTTGTAAATGTACCCACAACCACTGCCGGTACATCACTCTTTATAAGAGCCATATCCTTCTTTGTGCTGCTTTCCTTAAGTCCTGCCCTTACGCTGGCAACCTTATATCCCTTTGCGGCATTTACGCCGCCGTCTATTATCTTCATATCCGTTCCCTCCCGGTTATTCTGTCAGTATTAAAGATTAAGGCCTGTAGCCTCGTCTACGCCCATTACAATGTTCATGCACTGAACCGCTGCGCCCGAAGCACCTTTTCCGAGGTTATCGAAGCGGGTAGCTACTACGAGTCTGTCCTCATTTCCCGTTACGAATATCTGCATACCGTCCCACATGGAGCATGCATCGGCAAAGAGTACATTTCCCTCTTCGGCTTCTGCGCCGTAAGGCATAACCTTTATGAACTTCTCGCCTTCATAGTACTCGGCGAACATATCTCTTAACTCTTCGGGAGTCATCTTCTTCTTTAACAGATCTGCGTAAAGCGGAACCTGTACCAGCATACCGCTGTAGTAATCTGTGGTCATCGGTGTAAAGAGCGGTAATCTGTCGATACCTGTAATGGCCTTCATCTCCTTCAGGTGCTTATGCTCCTGTGACCATCCGTAGGTTCTTACGGATGAATAGCACTTATCGCGTCCTTCGTCCTCATAGGCCGCTATAAGCTTCTTTCCGCCGCCGCTGTAGCCCGAATATGCATTTATACTGATCGGATAGTCGGGAGCGATCACGCCCTGTTTAACGAGGGGATAAGCTATTCCTATGAAACCGCTGGCATAACATCCCGGTACTGCGATCCTCTTTCCCTCAGCGATCTTCTTTCTATGCTCGGCTGAAAGCTCCGGGAATCCGTATGCCCAGTCGGGTAATGTACGATGTGCTGTAGATGCGTCGATGATCACCGTGTTCTCATTCTCTACATATGTTACGGCTTCTTTAGATGCCGCATCCGGAAGACAGAGGAAAGTGATATCGGACTCATTGATAAACTTCTTTATCTCCTCCGGATCCTTTCTCTTATCGCTGTCAATCTTTAATATCTCTATATCACTGCGTCCCTCAAGGCGCTCATGTATGCGTAATCCTGTAGTTCCTTCACTACCATCGATGAAAATCTTTTTCATTATTTCGATCTCCTTTCCGTGATTCACTTGTTCTGTTATATCCTATCTTTACATAAACCGCAAGCTTTTTTTCATTTTTTTGCATAAAATATGTATAATTCATGCATATTATACATTTATTATTCATTTTACTAGGATTTTATGTATATTTTTAGAATATTATCGAAACTGCTCAACCCCCGGCCCCCGGCCTCCGGTATCAAAAAAGCCATCGCATTTCTGCGATGGCTTTGATAATTCATATATTCTACCAGAAAATGTGATTTCCGATCTGTATATAGCTTCCAAGTGAAGATGTATCTACAACCCATGTAGGTCTGAAGTACATGCAGCTTCCGATGTTGTTGTTTCCTGCAAGTGCGTCCTGTGCTGCCTGGAGGCATGATGCAGAACCACCTGTTGAAAGTGCATTTCTGAAAGCGCTTGTCTGACATCCTGTGAACTGTGATGGGGAATAGATAACGTCTGCAAGTGAGCTTCCCCAGTATCCGTTTCTCTGTCTGTTAAGAACTACGTTAGCAACTGCAAGCTGTCCGTCATAGCTCTCACCGCCGCTCTCTGCGAATACGATAGCTGCAAGGAGATAAAGGTCATCATTTGATGCAACCTGCTGTGGCTCCTGTGCAGGCTCCTCTACAGGCTCTGCTGCTGCAGGCTCTTCATTCTTTGCTTCCTGTGTCTGCTCTGAATCGTTATTCTGAACTGTTGATCCTGAAGACTTAGCATCTTCCTTCTTATCATCAGTCTTAGCGTCATTTGCTGCAGCCTTTGTGAATCCTGCTGCTGTCTTTACAGTATCGGATATTCTTCCGTCTGCCGTCTCTCCTGTGGCAACTTCTGCCTTCTTAGGAGCAACTCCGTTGAACTCTGCGATTGAAGCATCAAGGCTCTCTGCTGCATTAGGTGCAACAGCTTCTCTGAAGCCATCTTCCATATCTACGTAAATAGCCGAAACATATGCTTCCTCACCATTTACAAGTTCGATATTAGCCCAATCGTACTTATCTACATCGGTAACTATGAAGCTGTCACCGCTCTCTGCCTTAAAAAGAACTTCCGACTTCTCGGATGCACCCTTCTTGATGTTTACCGAGTCGGATTTAACTGTGGCAATCTTTACAACCGCATCATCTGCAATTGCTGCTGCCGCATCACCGGTTGCTATATCTTCGCTGCTGACATAGCCTTCGATACCGCCTGAAGTGATCTTGGTCCACTGCTCACCTGCGAGGATCACATCACCGCCTGCATTCTGAGGAAGGATACCGATAACCTCGGCCTCATCCTTAGCTTCAGCGTAAATGTTTACATCCTTACCTGTTGTAAGGAACTTACCCTTCATATCAATCTTACCTGTTGTAAGATTGTTGGTATCTCCTACCGCAAGATCAAAGGAATCCTCATCACTGAGATGCTCCTTTAAAATGTCAACAGATGCTGTATCAATAACTGCTGCATCATCCAGTGTTATCTCATATGCTCCTGCCATCTCTGCAACTGTCTCTTCATCAACATTCTCAAGAGCCGAATTGATTGATGCTGCACTGACTATCTTCTGCTTCTCGGATAACTCAGCTAAGGTATGTACCGTAAATGTACCTCCTGCTGCAACCGAACCTAAAAGCAAAAGTGCAAGTGTATTTCTCACCATGAATCTGGATGAGAAAATGTACTTCTTTGAAAATAGCTTCGCCTTATTAAGTTTTAACTCTGTACGACGTTTCATAAACTCCTACCATTCATCTGCCCATGCAGATTTACATAAAATGTTACGATTTTGTTACGGACATATATTAACACCTTGTAACATTTATGTCAAGTTGTTTAACTTTATTTTACAAAACGTCACAAATTACCTTAATTTGTTGTATATTTTGTATATTTACACCAAAAATTACTCGCCATCCGCAAAATATGCATCAATTCCATCGGCTATAGCAGTTGCCATGGCTTTCTGATATTCGGGGTTTGCAAGGGCTTCATCATCGAACTGATTCGACAGGAACCCAACATTTATAACGGTCGCGGGCATCGTGCAATAATTTAACGATGTCATATCATCTGTTTCGTAAATTCCCAGTCTGGATGCCGTGGTATCCTCGGAAATTTCCTTCAAAATGTCATAACACAGCTCATAGCTGTTCTGATAATTAAGTCCCGCAGCGGAATTTGTGGAAGTTGTAATGAATCCCATAACACCTCTTGTGGTCGGATCCGATACCGCTCCCGCCTCCAGCTTGATATAGATCTCGGCTTCATTTGCATTTGCAAGAGCCGCTCTTCTGGCATTGCTGAGATTTACGCTTCCCACCTCTCTGGACATGCATACGGTGTATCCACGCTCCACGAGAAGGGATTTAAGGCAGTTTGCCACGTCCAGGGTCACATCGTACTCATAATGGCCTGTGCTCACTCCTACGGTCGCAGGAGGCATCTTAACCTTCATACCCGCTCCGTCCACGGTCTGGGTCGGATCGATGTCCGGGCTGATCAGCTCCAGCTCCTTATCGTCCACAACCTGCTTGGAAGGATCGATGAAGATTATGTGCTTTGCCTTCTCGGAATCGGTCTGGGTAGCCCATGCTATATCGGTCTCCACTACATTTGACGATCTTACGTAATAATTTCCGCCGTTGAGAAGGATTCTCACCCATCCGTCCTTTACGCCGGTACGGGTAAGGTCCACGCCCTTGTTGATGGTTACGTACACCTGAGACTCCTCTGAAGGGCTCGTATAGAGGATCGTGTTGTCCTGTGTGGTCTGCACATAGCCCTTGACCGGCGTGAAGCCCTCACTGTCCAGCATATTCTCCTCATCACGTGTATCCGCCTCTGTGATGACCTCTACGGGCTCCTCTTTCTTACAGCCCGAAGTGCCCAGCAGCATTGTGGCACATAATAATATAGAAATAACTTGTTTTGTTCGGTTTAATATTCTCATTTAGCTATTGCTCCAAGTGCTCCGAAAAGTCCTGCGCCGGCAAGTCCCATGATGACTCCGGCCAGAATAACTCCGCAAACTACCGCGATTACGCTCTTTTTAAAATCCAGATCCAGGATGCTGGCTGCCAGCGTTCCCGTCCATGCTCCGGTTCCCGGAAGAGGGATACCTACAAAAAGGAAAAGTGCCCAGTAAAGGCCTCTTCCTGCCGTCTCCTGAAGCTTCTTTCCGCCTCTCTCGCCCTTGTCGAGACAGAAGGTAAAGAACTTCCCGATAAACTTCTTATCCTTACCCCATTCCAGTACCTTTCTTGCAAAGAGGAAAACGAACGGCACAGGGATCATATTTCCCAAAATACAAGTAGCATAAAGCGGAATAAGGTCTATCGGTCCGCCCATAGCGGGACTGAGGCCGAAAGGTACGGCCACTCTGAGTTCCACCAGAGGAACCATTGATATAAGAAATGCAATTATAAGCTTTTTAGTCAATGTCTGATCTCCTTGGAAATTATTAAATGCCCGGCATGAACCAGCGTTCAGCCGAGCACCATTCTAACACACCTTAATATTGGCTTTCAAGGTACATATTCAGATACTCAAACAGCGTATCTCCGTACATGTTCTTTACCATGCCCTTCTTCAGACGGTCCGGTCTGTTGGTTATGATACTGTCTACATTGAGAAGCATCATTCTCTCCAGGTTTCTCTCATCGTCGATGGTCCATACGTATATGTCCTTGCCCGCGTCATGAACGCGTTTTACCACTTCACCGTTTACATATATATATTTGATACTGAAGGCATCCGCATACTCCAGGTCGAAGAACTGGCCCATAGCCACCGACATAACGTATACGGTCTTGATTTTTTCATCGTACTGCTTGATCTTCCTGATGGAATCATAGGTCTGGGATGTGACAACGCAGCTGTCGTAAAGATCATACTCCGCAACCAGCTCCGCTACGCACTCTTCCAGATTTATATCCGTCTTCGCAGGCTTCAGCTCGATATTCATATCCACCCTGCCGTCGATAAGTTCTATCGCCTCCCTGAGGGTCGGGATCTTTTCATCCGGGAATTCATCCCCGTGATCCGCATCCAGATTGTACTGAAGCAGTTCCTCGTAAGTCAGGTCGCCGATCTTCTTACTGGCTCCCGTAACTCTCTTTATATTTTCATCGTGCATTACCACGACCACGCCGTCCTTGGTCTGACGCACGTCCAGTTCCACCACGTCCGCGCCGTCCGCAATAGCGATCTCAAAGGCCGACAGTGAATTCTCCGGTGCCTTCTTTGATGCCCCTCTATGGGCGGTAATGGTAACGGAATTGATGTGATCCGCATTCAGCACCAGCGTATCCGTTTTTATCAGCACGTAAAACGCCACATCCACCGCAATAGCCAGAAGCACCACCGCAATGATGATATAGATGCCTCTCTTCAGTTTCAGCGCCGCATTTATATCCACATAATCTTCTATCTTCTGCTCTCTCGAAGGATCGGGTACATTGTTATAGAAGGAATTACATATAAATGCATGGAGCAGCGGTGTAAACAGCATCACATAAAGCAGGTACAGCACCACATTCAGGCTTTCGAATACGAAGCCCGCCGCCAGTGCCAGCCTCTTAAACTGCAGCATCCAGTGAAGCAGAGGTCCCGTAAGCAGGAAATGCATTAACCAGGACATACCCAGTATAGCCACGGTAACCGCAAAAAGGCCCGGCAGAACGTGGAGTTTCTTCTTATATAATATCCTTCGCGCGATACGCATGGCTCCGACGAAAGGAACCTTTCTGATGATGAACACGTGGATAGCGAATACATATGTAAAGAAACATAAATTCAATATTATATATCCCAGGACCAGACCGATAGCCACCCATTTGTTGATCACGATGGCATCCGAAAGATATCTCGGGAATTTAATGTTCAAAAGCGTAAGGCCGACTACCGTAGCGCCCGTAACCGGAAGATAACACAATACGAAAAGCGGCATCGGCATGTTGTGAGGAATGAAAACTCTTACGGAATGTCTCACCGCAAGTATCAGCATCCTGATAAGACCGATCTTCTTCGTATGATTGGCCCAGTCATAGCAGATGGAAAGGCCCGATACATTTATAAGAAGGAAGAAAGACAGAATTACGGCAAAGATAAATACACCTATCCAAGTGGTAGGCATACGAACAAACTGCGCTACATTTTCCCTACTGAGATATGTTACTCCCGATGCCCTGATGGTAAGATTCAGAAATGCGTAACAAAATGGGATGAGCAGCGCAGCCGAAATGACCTGCAGGACCAGCTCGAAAGCTACGATCCTGCGAATATTAAATCTGAAAAGTTTAAAACTGTCTTTAATGTTCTTCATAATCTTCACAACTTCAGCAATAGTTTATTTTATAACCAGAAAGATGCATCTCCGAAAGAGAAGAATCTGTAACGTTCGCGGACCGCTTCCTCATAAGCGGCAAGAACCCCTTCTCTGTTATAAAAAGCCGAAACCAGCATGATAAGTGTAGATTCGGGAAGATGAAAATTAGTGATAAGTCCGTCGATAACCTTGAATCTGTATCCCGGATAGATAAAAATATCCGTCCAGCCGCTCATGGCTCTGACTACGGAACCCGCCTCCTGTACAGCACCGGTCTCAATCTCGATACGGGTTGCCACGGTCTCTAGGGTTCTGGTGCTGGTGGTTCCCACAGCGATAACCCTGCCGCCTGCGGCCTTAGTCTCGTTGATGACCTTCGCAGCCTCCTCGGACAGCTCGAAATACTCGCTGTGCATATGATGCTCCTCGATCTTCTCAACCTTTACCGGTCTGAAGGTTCCGAGTCCCACATGCAGAGTAAGTCTTGCGATCTTTATACCGCGGGCTTCTATATCTTTAAGCATTTCCTCTGTGAAATGCAGTCCTGCCGTAGGTGCTGCGGCAGAGCCCGAATTCTTTGCATATACCGTCTGATAACGGTTCTTGTCCTGAAGCTTATGTGTGATATACGGCGGAAGAGGCATTTCTCCCAGATTATCCAGGATTTCCTCCCAGATTCCGTTGTAGTAGAATCTGATGATACGGTTTCCGTCGTCTACAACACTGAGAACTTCCGCGGTAAGAAGAGGCTCTCCCCCCTCCTCGCTCTGGCCGAAGCATACGATAGCTCCCGGCTTCATCTTCTTGCCCGGCTTAACCAGACATTCCCATACGCGGGTATTCTCTCCGTATATACTGCCTTCCGTCAGCGCCTCGACTCTGTCGGAAGCATCCTTAAGAAGAAGCACTTCAATAGCAGCTCCCGTATCCTTCTTGGTTCCGAGAAGTCTTGCGGGAATAACCTTGGTATCGTTGATAACCAGGCAGTCTCCGCTCTTCAGATAATCCGTAAGATCACTGAAATGCTTGTGATCTATGGTTCCGGTACTGCGGTTCACAACCATCATTCTGGAATCGCTTCTTTTCTCCAGCGGATCCTGTGCTATCAGTTCTTCAGGAAGGTCATAATAAAAATCATGTAAATCCATAATTCATTCATCTCCAATGAAAAACGCCTGCAGGTTCTACAGGCGTTCTTTAAATGCTTTAATAATTCTACCACATATTTCCGGTCAATCAATACCCAAATACTAATAAATTATCTGTCCGTTGCCCACAATTTCGGGATATTTTGCCGATAGCTCAGGGTCATCCATGATCTCCTGACGCTTATCGTAGAACTCTTTCTGTTCATCGGTGAGAAGACGGTTTCTGAGGGCTTCCACACCCTCTTCCTTAGCCGTAAGCATATCATCGAATATCTCCGATAGTTTGCTCTCCGGACAGGTGCGTCCCTTCAGGTGATAGGATGCTCCTTCGAGAGGAAGCTTCTCCATATGCATCACCTCGGAAAGCGCTTCTATGCTGCGTCGTCCTTTCTCTGTATATATAAGCGCAAGAGAAAGACCTCTTCTGTCATTCTTCTCCACTTCAAAGAAATTGCATCTCCAGAAATCCGATATACAGATATCCGACTTATGATCATCCGAAAAACGACATCCATGGCAGGACAGTCTCTGCATGGAAGATCTGAGGAAGCAAAAGAAATAAGGATCCGACATAGCGGTCTTCCTGTATACTTCTCCGTTCTCAAACTCCGCCAGGAAGCAGTACTGGCCCCATCCGTAATGCTTATCACGGAAGCTCATGCGTTTAACCGGTGAGCCGTATCTGTCTTCAAGGGATATAAGATAGTCTCTCAGATAAGGCTGAGCCGCCACTCCGCCGCAGGCAAAGTCCACTATGAGAAGATTGTCGTAGTCCTTCTTCAGATAGCTTCTGAGTCCCGCCGCTTCACAAGGCGTACCGCAGAACAGGACCTGTCTGCCCTTCTCGGCTTCTGCCTCAATCCTTTTAAATCCGTCGGCACCGATAGAGCTTTCCACATACTTACTGGTAAGGATAGCCTCCAGAGAAACATGATCCGTATCCTCAAGCCGAGCCTCTTTCTTCCTTATATCATATAGGCATCCGAAAGCCACTCCGCCCTGCTTTATCACGCGGTCCGCAAGAGCATAGAAAACTCCTCCGGAGGATGACATTTCCACAATCTCCTCCGACTTATGAAACATGGAGTAAGCCTCTGTCGGAGCGGTCTTCTTACGCTCCTCTCCGATCTCACATAATTCACAGGCATTTATCGGACATACCTTCTCGCAGAGCCCGCAATTCACACAGGCCTCCGTATCGATCACCGGCATCAGAAATCCGTACTTATCTTCGGTTATCTTAATTGCACCCACAGGGCAGCTGTTTACACAGGCCATGCATCCGGTGCATTCCTTCATGATCTCAAGCATTTCAGAATTTCATCTCCGTAATATCCGTAATTCCGTTGGCGCGAAGAGCCGCTTTGTACTCTTCCGCATAGTATCTCGATACGCTGAGGATGACAGGCACGTCCCTGTCCGCTTCCGACGCATCCACCAGAGGGAAGCCTCTGAAGGCCGCCTTATCCTTATTCAGCGTAATAATTCCTCTTATTATTATATCCTTTGCTCCCACTGCGGATATGGCCCGCTCCGTGTACTGGCCCGTTCCGCAGAGATAGCACTCCCGGATATCAGGCACTTCCGATCTGAAGTGCTGTAATTTCACCATTTTAAATGCGCGGCGCATCTCTTCGCTTACGGTTCCGCCAGGCATCTTCTCTATAGCCTCGGCATTTGTCTCATAAAGCTGATTCAGTCTGCCGAACACTTCCCTCTGCCATTTGCCGAAGGCTTCCTTAAAGCCCGGCTCGGTTTCAAAATACGGAGAAAGGAGCGGCTCCAGATCAAAGCTTCGGTAAAAGCTTCTCAGATACCCTTCTATATTCTTATCGGTAAAGCCCTTTGTCATGGTAGAGTTGGCTCTTATCCTGCGCTGAAAAAGCACCTTATGAAGGAACTTAGCCCTCTCCGCCCTTGTTATAAGCTCGAAGATATAACCCACGTCCTCATGAAGTATACCCTCGGTAAATCGGATGCCCTTCTCGACAAGGTACTGTCTTCTCATCATGAAAGTCGGCGTACTGAGGGAAAAGCTTTCCGTCTCCATACAGAAGGTGAGGGCTCTGCGGCCGTTCATCACTTCCGTATCCTCGTAGGTTATGGTCTTTATGGCTGCATTTTTTTGAAATGTCTCATCCTCGGCAAAGTTCTCCGTCTCGAATCCGATGATATCCAGATTTCCCTCGCTGCACTCTCCGCAAAGTGTTTCGAGAGCTTCGGGAACTATCCTGTCATCCGCATCCAGTATGTATACGTAATCACCATGAGACCGGTCCAGTGCATCGTTTCTTCCGGATGACTGTCCCTTATTTTCCTCATGGATATACACCTTGATACGATCATCTTCCGCCTCATAACGTCTGAGGATATCAAGGGTTCCGTCGGTTGAGCAGTCGTCCACGCAAACGATCTCAAAATCCTGCAGAGTCTGGTTCAGAACGCTGTCCAGACATTCTTCTATGTAAGGTTCCACATTGTATGCGGGAATCAAAACCGAAACTTTCGGCATATTACTGTTCCTCCCCTGCCTTCATGGCAGCTTCAACCAAAGCTATATCTTCCGGATTATCAACTCCGATACTGTTCGACTCCACGTTCAGGATTTTGATCCTGTAGCCGTTTTCCAGGAAGCGGAGCATTTCCACGTCTTCTATACTTTCTATGCGGCCTCTCTCGGCATGGGAATAAAAGAGCAGTGCCTCACGGGAAAGTCCGTAGAGACCCAGATGTCTCTTATAATGCACCGGCTCTCCTTTCTTCGAGCAAGGGATCGGCGACCTGGAAAGGTACAGCAGGTCGTCGTTATCCGCAGATGCCACCTTTACCACCGAAAGCATGGATACATCCTTTGAATCCTTAAGGTCTGTCATGGTATTGATAACTTCGACCTCCGGATGAGTAAGTTTATAATCAACTATGCTCTGAATGACCTCCGGCTCGATCATAGGCTCGTCGCCCTGAATATTTATATAGAAGTCCGCATCAGTCTTTTCCGCGATCTCGCCCAGTCTGTCTGTTCCCGTAGGATGAGTATCCTTGGTCATTACAACAGGGATTTCCAGCTCCGTGCAGGCCTGAAATATCTTATCGCTGTCGGTAGCCACCACCAGTTCATCGATGGCATTTACCTTGGCAGCCTGGCGGTAAACCCACCATATCATAGGCTTTCCCAGTATTTCCGCCAGCGGCTTTCCCGGAAAGCGGCTGGACTGATATCTTGCAGGGATCACACCGATTATCTTCATATTTATCTCTCCTTAAAACTCTGTAAATATTCCGCTCCGAGATATATCTTCTCTTTTGCGTATTTCAGCCCGTTTACGGCTGAGGATGTAACGGTTATTGCTTTTTCAAAGCAGATTGTCTCGTCGAAGTTCATGACTTCCATAGGCATATTCTTTTCTATGACCGTCGCCTCAGGGAAGAGACGTCCGTAATCCATATCATCTCTCGGATGGGCTTTGATCATGATCCGTCCGTTGCTGCCGTACTTTTCGATAAGTTCTCTGTAAAGCCTCTCCTGGCTTTCCTCATCCGGAAGTCTTCCCGTCACCGCGAAAGGCTCCGTAAGAAGCAGGGTTCCTCCCGATTCAAGGACTGTATCCTCCGAACAGAATATCTTCATGATCCGCTTCTTATCCTCAGCGGAAAGGCTGTTCATCATTCCCGCTCTGGAGCGGGCACGCACCTTTGTCTCCGGGATTTCAATACCCTCGGCATCATTTACCTCTACCGTCATGCAGCACGGGCTGTAACCGAAAGGCACGACTCCCTTGTGGGTGAGGCGGCTTGCCTCATCGAAAATGTATGTATAGTTAGGGCGGTTCGCCCTTATCTTCTTATACGAATCAAGGCTGTCCTCATGGAGGATATACCCGATATTCCTGATATTGAGATAGGTCCCGATATATCCCAGATCCCAGAAAAGATCTATCTCACTGTAATCTCTGAGGTCCGTGCCTTCAAGCATATCTTCCACATGTTTAACCAGAAGCTCCGACAGGCGGGCATCCGCTGCTGTTTCCTTTGCCTCGTAAGGATCCACCTCCGGCGAGGTTTTGCAGATAAAGACTTTACCCGCAACACTCTTCAGGCGTTCCGCCAGTTCTTCCGCAGTCTCTATACCGTGCTCCTCCAGTACCAGGTCAAGATTAAGCTTCTCCGTAATGGCTATAACCAGAGCTATCAGCACCTGATAATAGGATGAGCAGGCAAAGAGCACTCTGCCGTTGCCGTTCTTCCTGGCATTGCTGTACTTTCTTGCCACATCCGCGGTAATCTTTCCTTTATAGAATTCAATTGCGGTCTTCAGTTCAGGGTCACCGTCTCCGCCGGTCATATCAGCGACTTCGTAATCCGTCACATGCTTTAATATCTCGATGCAGGAGATTACATTTCTTATGGTAGGACCGGAACTCATGATGGACGCCGCTCTGAAACGGCGTATGAAGTAAGCCGTATCGATAACTCTCACTCTCTCGGCATTCATAAGCACGTCGAAAGCGAAGGTCTCATCCTCATGGAGCATTCCGTCTATGTATCTGATATTGTTCTGTACGAGAAAATCTCTTCTATAGAAATACCTCGGCTGGGAAGGCATCCAGTCCCACACCTTCATCCAGGCTTTATAAAGATCCTTACCCTTCATAACCTCAGGGTACTCCCCCTTATACTTGGCCGGATTGGAACCAAACTTATCCCGAAGGGCTTCATCTTCAAATATAAAGTCCGCGGAAAAGATACACGCATCCAGCGCTTCTTCCTCGGCTCTTTCGTAAAGCTCGAGAAGTGTCTCCGGGCGTATCATGTCGTCGGAGTCCAGGAAATACACATACTTTCCCGTTGCGTGGCTCAGTCCCCGATTACGGGTAGCGGCCAGCCCTACATTTCTCTCATTAACAAAAAGGCTTATACGGGAGTCCTCCTCCATAAGCCTTCTTATAATATTTTTTGAATTATCCTGTCCCGCGTCCTCTACGCAGATAATCTCTATATCCCGGAGGGTCTGGCCCATGACGCTTCTGAGGCAGTCCTCCAGGTAAGGCTCCACGTTGTATACGGGAATGACAACCGATACTTTCATGACAATCTCCTTATCATCGGAAAGATGTTAATCCTTTTCCGGGAACTTCAGTTTTACCGGCACGTGGGAATGTCGCTTTTCCACAGGCGGCAGCTTCATATAGTCCTTATAGGCTATGGTGAGATAGCTGTCGTACTTTTCAGGCACCGGAACCTTGTCGTCCTCGAAAGGAACGTAAAGCGGTGTGAAAAGGTCGTCGTATTTATACTGAAGTCCGAACATGGTGCCGTCCTTCTTGACCCAGCACCAGGTCATATCGGTTACATAGTTGTCCGCATCTTCCGGAGAAGTGCAGGTTGCCCATTTGAGATATTGCTTGTATATCTTCGGGCTGGTTATGCAGAAGAGCCTCATAACGCCGTGAATGCAGGCGCAGGCCACTCTTGCCATAACCTTCTTGAACGGTTTTATATTTTTCGGAAGTTTCGGACGGCTGTAGGTCGCCAGAGCCGAAAGCCTCGCGAGAGTATAGCATTTCTTACATACCTTGTTGCGGCGGTCCGGATCCTTCGGCCAGTAATCCATCGGGAAAATGTCGATGAAGATTCCGTTATGATACTTCACGTGGGTGTCTTCGGGTTCCACAAATGTAGAGTCGTTCCTTATCAGCTTGGCAAAGCTCATCACGTACCCCTTGGTGGTACGAGGCTCCAGAAGCCTGTAACGATCCTCCAGTTCCTGAGGTGCCACCTTCACCAGGACCTCGTAGTCCTTTCTCGGCATCAGGAAATCCATGTCATCATCCCATGGGATAAAACCCTTATGCCTGATGGCTCCCAGCGTGGTACCGAACCCTGTGACAAAGGTCAGATTATGTTTCTTGCAGATTGCTTCCAGCCTGTGATACAGATCCAGCTCGAGTCTGCGAAGATGCTGCAGTTGTTCATCGGTATATTCCATTACTTACTGTTCTCCGATCTTTCCTTTGATCATGGTAGTACTGATTCCCTGTGTGTAGGAGAAAAACTCCATATTCGAGCCACGGGCCTTCAGTGCTTCGTGCACATCTTTCCAGTGATTCACGTGATCGTCTCCGGAAAAATGACAATCGTAATGCAGCTGTTCCCAGGCATCCAGTTTATCCGTGTTGGAGAAATCCACAGGTATGACTTCGTCCACCGCAGCCAGTCCCCTGATGACCGCCATACGGTCCTCACAGGAAACTACCGGATATTTATCCTTATAATAATGTACGAGTTCATCCGTAAGCACGCCCACGATAAGATATTCGCAGCGTTCCTTACATCTTTCTATAAGCCTTAAATGTCCTTTGTGGAAAAGGTCAAATACTCCCGGCACGTATCCCACGCGGTAAGGCTTTCTTTTTTCCGCTGACTTTTCGGCACGTCTCAGCATGTTCTTATAATCCGGAGCTGCCGACTTATACAGCCAGTCGTAATTCGATGTATTTCTTACTTCTTCAAGGAATCTGTCTTCTCTTTCCTGAAGCTCATCGAACATATCCGGTGTAATGCCGTAGCGTTCCATCAGTTCTTCCGCCTTCATCACTTCCCTTGCAGGTCTTGAAGAAGCGAAGTAATACTTGATGGTCCTGTACATGGCGTACTTTATAAGCTTATCGCTTACAGCAGCCTCATCCTTTGCGTCCTTAAACTCTTCCTCTGCCACAAACTCCTGATCGTAAAAGAGGAGCGGTTCCTCCCCTCCCACATAGAAGCAGTTGCACGGAGCCAGATCAATGAACACCAAGGAGCGTCCCCCGGTCTCAAAATGACTATCCGGGGACGGAGGTTGTGTTTCATTTTGAATACACAACCTCCGTCCCCGCGTTTCATTTTCGTAGATTTTATCGAAAAGCGCGAGGAATTTGTCGCGGTCGGTTTTTATCAGTTCGTCCAGAACTTCGGTAAGCGGTCCGGCGTCCACGTACGGCATTTCCATGTAGGTGCCGCAGGCGTCGGTCTTAAGTGTGCTCTTTACTACAGGCACTCCTGTTTCCGCTAAGAGGTCTGTGTAGTTCTGGAGTTTTTTAAGGTTTTCGATTCCTTCTTCGTAAAGAGGTCTTTTATAGACAAGACCGGATTCTCTTACGGTGGTGGCCATTCCGCACTTCGGACCTCTGTCCGTGGTCACAACAGCGTAGCTGATATCCGACAGTTCGCCTGTCTTTGTAATTTCAACGATGAAGGAATTTCCGCAGAACCCGAGGGCTCCGGAATCTATCATTTCTCCGAAAATGCGGTGCTCGATGCCAAGCATTCTCGGGTCTTCGTAATCATAATCCGCAAGGCGCGTCACAGACGAGGTTCCGTTTCTCGAAGAATCGGTATAGATCATCTGCGGCATACGGGAATCCGGTACGGGATAAAAGAACTTGCATCTCTCTCCGCCGGCTCTCTTTATGATCCCGGTAAGTTCCTGCCTGCTGTAGCATCTGCCTGCCGAATCCGCGAGGCACTCTCCGGCCGCTGCCTCAACCGCAGGAAGTCCCTTAAAATATCCGTTCACGCCCATGTACGGGATATCGGAATACTTATCCGGCGTACCGCACAGATACTTAAGTCCGAACCTGTTATCACAGGAAAGAATCAGTTTTCCCTCCGGCTTCACCGCCGAAAGCCACTGCTCCACCGCCTTCTCCGGCTCGGGACATTTCTCAATCTCATCCAGGCTTACCGCAAAATCATACAGGCGATCCTCCCTCTCATTATACAGGGTCACGGTACCGCAGACTCTCTCGAAGAAATCCTTCAGCCCGAGGCTTCTCTCCCCGATCAGCAGGACATCCGCATCCCACCCGAACTCGTACCAGTTGAGAACCGACTCCTTCAGCGGACTGTGCGTAAGATTATATTCAAATGTATTCCTCATCTCGTCCATTACAATTTACCTGCATATCCGGGAAGCTTTGATATACGCGCATCCATCAGATAATTAAGATCGATGTCGCGCCTTCCTCCCCACAGCTCATCATCTATCATCACTCCGTCAAACATATGACGGTCTTCTTCACTGCAATATCTTAAAAATGCTTCAAAAGGAATAGCCGCCGAAAGACCTCTGCAGCCTGTTTCCTTTTCGTAACCCGTAAAGGTTTCGAGAAAATCTCTCACAAAATCCAGTGCACCCTGCTGCAGTTTCTCCGCAGTATCAAGGTATCCCGCATCCGGTCCGCAGTCGAATACAGGTTCCAGCTCCGGTGTATATCCTATGCAGGAAGCCTTCGGTTCCAGATAGGCATACTCTCTGAGAGTTGATTCCATATAAGGACTGAAGTCCAGAAATGTTTCAATCTTTATATCCCCACGGGCTTCGTTCATGAAGCTTCCGACTCCGTCGGAATGAATATAGTAAACATATATATCTTTGCCTGTCGCCTCCGCAACGGCAGATGCGATTCGTCCGCTGTAACCGGAATCGAATATCGCACATCCGTCTTCAACCGCAGTCTCGCCATGAAGCAGATAATCGGAAACAATCTTCTTCCTTGCTTCATGCTTTGCCGCATCGTAGCCGCAGGCTATAAAATCACTTATAAATCCGCGGAAGGAATCCGCATCGAAGGTTTCACCGTTCTTATAATTCCTGTTCCGTCCGCCCGCCTGCATTTTCTCCCGGGCATCGTCCGCAACACAGAACTCCAGGCGCTTCAGCATTTCCTCCGGTGTGTGATAAGTCTTATCTACGGGAATCTGATACAGATCCACAGGCTCTCCCATTATCACCGGCAGCAATGCTATCCTTGAAGTATGCAGATATTGCGCAGGCGGAAGATCAGGATGATAAGCTCTTAACATGTTGTAGACCTGCATCGGAAGATATCCGTCTCTTGCGAGGAAGATCATCTTCTTCACACCGTCTCTTTTTATCCCGTCACAAAGCCAGCGTACCAGTCCCAGAACATGAGGCCCCAAAGCCGCATAACCCGCAAAGTAAGGATCCCGGTTATAATCCGAACCCGGGATAAAGCTTCTGAAGGGATCATCGAAATACATATTTGCTGCCATTTTCCTGGCTATGGATACTCCCGTCTCCGAAAGGCAGGCCTGCCAGTTCACCAGATCCCTGCACATCATTTCCGGCTGATGGGCACATCCCTGCTTCATGTATGCATCCTGTACGGAAGGAAGCCATGCGGTGCGAAGCCCCGCTTTTTCGGCATCCTCTATATCACTGCTCCTGTTATCTCCGATATGCAGTATTTCTCCCGGTTCAGCTCCCGTCTTATCCGCCACGTATTCGTAAAGATGTCCCGTAATCTTACGGAGTCCGCACTCCGAAGATACGAAGATTCCGTCGAAGCCGCCGTATCCCGCCTGTTTCAGCAGGCTTTCCACACAGGCCGCCGACAGATACATATCGGAAGTAACGATTACTTTCTTGCCCGTGGTAAGCGCAAAGTCGTATAGTTCCTTACCGGACTTTCTGACACAGCTTACCTTATGCTCCAGGAATTCTTCCTCCGCCTTCATCTCATCGCACATTGTTGAAGGAATCCCGTAATCTTTATTTATACAATCATATATATCATCCAGCAGAAAGTCTTCTCCGTCCCACTCTCCGCGGATAACCCGTCTTCTCAGCACGCTTTCCGCTTCCGCCCTGAGTCTTCCGAAGGAAGAATTGGAATCCGAAAGTTCTCTGAACTTCCTGTTCAGAAGACGAAAAAAAGGTTCTCCCGCATCAATCCGTCTCAGCAGCAGCGTATCAAAAACATCAAAGCTGATAACTTTGACTTCGGGAGAAACCATCAGATTCTTTATTTGTTCAAGGTTTTCTGTATTCATAACGATCTACAGCTTTCTTATATATTCCTCGGCATATTTTCTATCAAATGAATCTTTCTTGTTTTCAGGCATACTTGAAAGGAAGACCTCCAGCTCCTGAAGTGACTTTCCGTATTCCTGACAGAATACTTTCGCATAGGTCGGAGTAACGGAATATCTGGAACTCATTTCATACTCCGGCTCATATCCCCAGATATATCTGTCTCTCAAAGGCTCGATCCTTCTCTCGGCCAGATTACGGAGCGCATCCGTTCCGTAGCCCTTGCCCTCATTCTCATTCAGATACTCTGTAATATCCTGAAGGATGAGATTGCCGGCACCCTTTCCCAGACCGGAAAGCGTTGCATCAAGTATAAGGCGTCTGTCCGGATGAAGTCCCCTGTCCGAAGGCACGATATCCGATGCCCCGTGAGTCAGTCCGCAGGCTGCCTTGGCATGGTTCATGCACAGATTCAGATTATTATGGGTATGAAGTCCCAGCATAACACCCGGCTCCAGCCACTCATCCGCGATAAGCAGTCTTTCGCAGATGGTATACTCATCCATAACACCGAAGCTGTCCACAATATAAAATGCACTGAAGCCCTCAATCTCTCTCTGAGTCGATTCGATCAGAGCCTTCAGATCGTCATCCGAATATCTGGACGCAACCATAGGCTGGATAAAGAGTTTATACCCTCTGTCCAGTATGCTCTTTCCCAGTTCAAGAGCCTTTTCCGTATCCTTCTTATGAAAGCACAGACGTATACCGTCAAATGCATTTGCCGCATCCTTATTCATCTTAGGCAGTTTTACGGAATCAAACTTTCCGTAATCAATCATCACAAGTCTTGATGTTTCACCGTTTCTTTCTACACCCTCAAAGCTTTCTTCAAGAGCGCCGAGACTTGCAAACATGGACTTATCATGAAAGCTTCCCTTAAACTGATCCATGTAACCCAGCTCAATAAACTCAACCCCAGAGCCTTCGACAGTCTTCAGGATGTCCCTCATTCCGTCTTTACCGAACGCGAAGTCGTTCACCCAGCCGCCATCGCGCAGTGTACAGTCCATTACCTGTATATGTTTCATTACTTACTTCCTCTTTTGTTTCATGAGTCCCCTAACCAGAGGCAAGGCGTCCTTCAGCTCCCGGGTTCTGCCGTATATCACAAGATATAACACCACGGGAAGGACAGCACTGATCAATGCTTTGACCAGAAATCCGAGTACTCCGTCCAGCGCAACCGGCGTGGTTGCCAGATACGTAACGGCGACGACGCACGCGGATACGAATATATATTTGGCATGCTTCAGGAAATATTCCGTAAGCGATTTATTCTTAAAGTAGCAGCGATACAGTATTATCGCACCGCCGATAAAGTTAAATATAAAGTAGGAAATCATAGTTGCCAGAACGATTCCCAGCAAACCGAAATTCTTTATGAACAGCCAGTTCAGCACGATATTTGCCACGGCTTCCGCCACGGAAATGTATCGGCCGTTCCACCATATTCCCACAGACTCGGAATAAAGGGAGCGGATATCTCCCATCTTGAGAATGTAGAAATACACAGTGAATATAACCGCCATATAAAACGGCAGCTGCAGTTTTGGTCCTACCCATATTTCCATGAAAGGCTGATACAGACATAAGAGACATGCCGCACACCATCCCGCCAGAAGCATGAACAGGAAGTTTATCCTGTGCATGTCCTGCACGTTCTTCTCTTCGGATTCCAAAGCTATGCTGTTTCCGACTCCGCCCGCCATAGCCGTTCTGATGACCGCCATGATCATAACCACCGAGTCCATAACATAATAGTAGTTTCCGTATACAGCATTGATATCCAGACCCAGATAAGCCGAAACGAACATGGAGTCGAATGCATTTCTCGAGTAAGTCGCAAGTCGTCTCACCGTCAGTCCCACTACCTGTTTTTTGATGTCTGCCTTAACCTCTTCTTCCAGTTCGCCTTCTTCCTTATACACTCCGAAATGCTTATCGAACTGCCATTTGCAGAGCAGTGCGTAAGTAACCGTGAGCACAGGAATCGTAAGGACGTACAGGTAGTAGTCCCTTGCGAATATAAGTCCCAGAATCTGAAGGCCGTACATCAAAATCTGTACTATGATATGCATGTTGGCATTTATATCTTCCCGCTGAAATGCGGAGATAAGAGCTCGTCTGTTCGGGAACAGCATACAGTTAAGGAAGCTGTTCACCAGAAATATCCCGTAAACTATATAAACGTTTACATCCGGAGGCACCTCATTCTTCGTCAGCCGCGGAAGAAACGGGATCACCAGAAGTCCTGCGACCGTTATGACGATTCCGACCACCCGATAGACCAGCGCATAGAACCTGAGAAGTGCATTTATAGCTTTAACATCGTTATCCGCGATGGGCTTATACATGCTGTAAATGATGGCATTTCCGAAGCCCAGCTCGGCAAGGTTCAGCATCTGTACTATGGAGTAAAACAACCCTGTAAGTCCCAGATACTTGGCACCCAGAAGGTGGATCATCATAGTCCGGACTATAAAAGGCAGAATAATTCCCAGAAAGCGGTCCAGCTCTCCGAATATGATATTCCTTTTTGTATTTCCGACTCTGTCTAATCTCATATCTGCCCAAAAAATATAGGAGCAGCCTAAATGTTCCTGAAGCCACTCCCATATGTTGAATAATCAATTTTAGTATTAAAAGTTGTTTCATTCATTATTTTTCAAATACATGAACCATTATACCAAAAGTCTTATTCAAATTAAATTATTTTCATTACTTTTTTTGATATTTTTCAACCACTTTTTGCGGTTATTGATTAAGCTCTGATCTCGATTCCCTTATCCTTAAGAGCAGCCAGAACGCTGTCTACCGCAGCATTTACTTCTTCACCTGTAAGGTTTCTGTCAGCAGCTCTGAAAGAAAGTGCGTAAGCTACGCTCTTCTTGCCGTCGGCAATGTTTTCGCCCTCGTAAACATCGAAGAGTTCGCACTTCTCAAGATTGTCTCCGGCACTTGCGCGGATGATCTTCTCGATATCTCCAACGTAAATATTCTTATCGCAGAGAAGAGCAAGGTCTCTTGTAGATGCAGGATACTTTGCGATCTCAACATACTTGATGTCGAAGTCAGCAAGCTCTGCGATCTTATCCATATTTATATCGGCGATATATGTATCACCCTTGATTCCGTAATTTTCAGCAACAACCGGATGAAGCTGTCCGAGGTAACCGAGAACAGTCTGGCCCTTCTTTGTTACGACTCTTGCCTGTCTTAATGTGTGAAGGTATGGGTACTCTTCATGTGAATAGTACTCGGTTGAAATGAATTCAACCTTATCGGCAATGTTAAGCTTCTCAAGAAGTTCCTCAACAACACCCTTCATTACGAAGAAGTCGCCCTCGCCGTACATACCGATGGCAAGTCTTGCTGCCTCTGTAAGAGGAAGATCGTTCTCACGCCCCTCTTCTGTCGGCTTAACAGGCCATGTAGCATCCGGAAGATATACTGTTCCGAGCTCGTACAGACGTACATTCTTGTTTCTTCTTCCCGAGTTTGTTCCCAGTGATGTAAGAAGTCCGTTGAGAAGAGTTGTTCTCATGCACTTGAAATCCTCGCCGAGAGGGTTGATGATCTCGATTGCATTTCTTACAGGGCTTCCTTCAGGGATAAGAAGCTTATCGAATACCTTGCGGCTCTCGAAGCTGTATGTCATACCCTGTGAGAATCCGTTCTCTTCAACGATAGCTCTTGCTATACGGTTGATTGACTCCTCGTAAGAGATTCCGCCGATACCGCCGTTGGTTGTAGGTACGGTTGAAGGAATCTTGTCGTATCCGTGGATACGTGCGATCTCTTCCGCAAGGTCTGCCATGCAGTGAAGATCCTGTCTGTATGTAGGAACAGTAAGTTCGTTTGCTGCCTTATCATATGTAAGTCCGAGTCTTCCGAAGATCTCAAGCTGCTCATCTACAGCGATGTTGAGACCGAGAAGGCTGTTCATTCTTTCAGGCTCGAAAGGAAGTGTCCAGGCTGCAACAGGTGCAGGATAAACATCAACCATTCCTTCAAGAACTTCGCCGCATCCGAGTTCCTGAATGAGCTGTACTGCTCTTGTGACAGCAAGCTCTGCAAGGTTCGGATCGAGACCCTTGTTGAACTTAGCTGATGAATCTGTTGAAATACCGTGACGTCTCTCAGACTTACGGATGTTGTTTCCTTCGAAGCAGGCAGCCTCGAAAAGGATGTAAGGAAGTTCCTTTGTCTCAAGTGGGATCATGGAATTCTTTCCGCCCTTGATTCCCGCAAGAGCAACCGGCTTTACGGCATCACAGATCATAAGTGTATCGGTATCAAGTGTAAGTTCCTCGTCATGAAGAGTTGTGAACTTCTCGCCGTCTGCTGCACGTCTTACAACTATCTTTCCGCCTTCAAGAGTGGAAAGGTCGAAAGCATGCATAGGCTGACCAAGCTCTTCCATAACGTAATTTGTTATATCTACTATATTGTTGATCGCATTTATACCTCTGCTGCGAAGTCTCTGCTGCAGCCAGAGAGGTGAAGGACCGATCTTTACATTTCTTACAACACGTCCGATGTATCTCTTGCAAAGTTCAGGTGCCTGGATCTCAACAGCGATCTTATCCGCACTCTTCTCGTCCTTTACTTCGTTAAGGGAAGCCTTCATCTTCTCAAGATCGAACTTTCCTTCCGGATCAAATGCAACGCCGTATGTAGCAGCTGCCTCTCTTGCCATACCGAGAACAGAGAAGCAGTCAACACGGTTGGATGTGATCTCGTACTCGATATTTGCATCGTTAAGACCAAGCTTAGCTGTAGCGTCATCACCCGGCTTAAGCTCCATAAGAGCTGTCTCTTCATCAGTGAAAAGATATACTCCGTCCTTATCTCCCGGATAGAGATTTCCGTCTGCACCGATCTCTTCGATAGCACACATCATACCTGCTGAAGGAACTCCTCTGAGCTTACCCTTCTTGATCTTTCCGTCCTTAGGTGACAGATCTTCACCTGTATGAACGTTATATACTGCTGTACCGCCGTCAAGAACTGTCGGTGTATAGATAGGCTTATCTGCACCGTTCTCGCCGAACTTGTAAGGATTAAGCTTAATGATGTTAGGTGCACCTGTTACGATCTGAACGATTCCGTTCTCGTCCTGACCTGCTTCAACAGTGTGTCCTACATTTACCTGACAAACCACAAGTCTGTCTGCATCAGGGTGAGAAGCAACTTCCATAACCTGACCGATAACAACACGTGAAAGTCTTGCGCCTGTAGGCTTCTTGAAATACTTTGTAACTCTCTCAACATGAGAACCGGACAGAGTGATTCTGTCAGCGAACTCATCAACGGCCTTATCAAGACCTTCATACTCCAGGATATCTTTTCCTGCATCATCTGTATCATATTCCGGGAAAGGAAGATCCGGAACTATACTCTTTAACCACATTACCGGTGTATCCATATATATTCTCCTTATCTATACTAAATATAATTAGAACTGCTCAAGGAATCTTATGTCATTCTCATAGAGGAGTCTCATATCCGCAATCTCATACTTGAGGAGCGCTACTCTCTCAAGTCCGATACCGAACGCGAATCCTGTATAAACAGGAGCATCAGGATTGCTCTTATCATTGATGCCGCACATTTCAAGGACATCAGGATGAACCATTCCGCATCCGAGGATCTCGATCCAGCCTGAACTCTTACATGCTGTACAAGCACAGTCAACTTCACGACGAATAAGTTTTCCGTTCTCCTTAACCTCTTCCATCTTCTTCACACGGCCTGTTCCGTGGCACTTGAAGCATGTTACATCAACCTCTGCCGAAGGCTCTGTGAATGGGAAATGATGCGGACGAAGCTTTGTCTTTGTATCCGGTCCGAAGAATTCCTTTGC
>CACZHN010000002.1 GCA_902780985.1 uncultured Lachnospiraceae bacterium
TATGTCGTGGCTCTTAAGGGTGCTCCTGAGAAAGACGGATTCTTGCTGGATGCCACAGGCGAGGATGTCAGTTCAAAACTTACGACACTCAATACTGCAGCAGACGGAAGTACGGGAAATGTGATTTCTTACGGAACGGTTGGTGCGAATTTCACTCCGGGATCCGATTATTACGGAGACAGATAAATGAAATAACTTATATTTTTGAGAGTGCGGCTTTAAGGCCGCGCTCTTTTTACTTGAATTAAAACATTTTAGAGGGTATCATGCATTTATTATTTATAGCGAGGAGAAACGGAATGATACAGGATATCTATCCGAGCAGGCTTGACTGCTCTTATAAAGCTTATGAGGCAAAGGACGAAGATACAGCTCTCTTTTTTGATACAGAAGGCAGAATGCTTATCGGAGAGGATAAGGACAGTGTAACACTTACTACAGTGAAAGATGCGTCGGGTAAGGAATTACAGTATCTTTTTTCTCTGGATGATAGGAAGTTTTTTCTGGTGAAGGATAACGATATCTTTGAGAAGGAAGGGTTTCAATATCTTACCGTAAGAGAGATAAGAGACTCATATTCGGGAATGGAGATCTTTGCAGTATTTACGGCATATCACTTATGGAAATGGTATGCGGATAACAGGTTCTGCGGGAAGTGCGGAAAGGGTCTCATACATGACGAAAGGGAAAGAGCACTGAGATGTCCGGATTGCGGAAACACTGTCTATCCAAGAATAAATCCGGCGGTTATAGTCGGTGTGACAAAGGGTGACAGCATCCTTCTCACAAAGTACAGAAGAGGTTACTCTCATAATGCTCTTGTTGCGGGATTTACGGAAATCGGTGAAACACTGGAAGAGACAGTTGCCCGTGAAGTTATGGAGGAGACAGGAGTCAGAGTAAAGAATATAAGATATTATAAGTCTCAGCCATGGGGAATCGCCCAGGATATCCTGGTAGGATTCTACTGCGATGCGGACGGAGACGGAGAAATCCGGATGGACGAAACAGAGCTTAAATATGCCGAATGGGTGAAGAGAGAAGATGTGATCCTTCAGCCGAATAATCTGAGTCTTACAAATGAGATGATGAGGATGTTTAAGGAAGGCAGAGAAGTTTAATGATTATTTATGTTTATAACCGGCGATAAATTATACGCTATAGCGAAGGATAGGTTGATGTGATAAACTCACTCTAATCACTGTATCCTGTGATAAGTAGCACGGTTATCAAAGGATACATGCATCATCAGGGAGTTTAGTTATGACAATTATACAATTAAAGTATGTGATCGCACTCGCGAATGCTTCATCTATGCGAGAGGCCGCGAGCAAACTTTTTGTATCACAGCCGGCACTGTCTGCAACCATAAGGGAGTTGGAGGAAGAGCTGGGAATCAAAATCTTTGAGAGAAACAATAAGGGTATCGCTTTGACCAACGAAGGAAGGGAGTTTCTGACTTATGCTAAGCAGGCGGTGAGCCAGTATCAGGTGATTGAAGACAGATATGTGGAGAGCGAGAGAGATAAGGTTCATTTTTCTGTTTCCATGCAGCATTATGTATTCGCAGTGAAGGCTTTCCTTAATGCAATCCGTGAGTTCTCTTATTCCAAATACACTTACAGTGTGCAGGAAACAAAAACGGATGAAGTGCTGATCAACGTCAGAGACTTAAAGAGTGAGATAGGAATAATATCCTACTCAAAAGGAAATGAGAATATATTCCGGAAACTTTTCCGTGAGTATGGTCTGTCCTTTCACCCGCTCATGGTAAGGGATACATATGCATATCTGTGGAAAGACCATCCGCTGGCTGACAGAGAGGAAATATCGTTGGAAGATCTGAAGGAATACCCGTGTATATCATTTGACCAGAGCAGTGAGAGTGAGTTCTATCTCTCGGAGGAAGCGCTGGGCGAATATGATTTCGTAAAAAGGATCAAGTCCAATGACAGAGCTACATCCATGGAAATCATGGCCGGAATGAACGGCTTTTCCATCGGTACGGGAATCATGACCGAGAGTGTAGCCATCAGTAACGATCTTGTATGTATCAAGCTGAAGGAGGATGATCCTCTTACGATAGGATATATCATAAGGACCGGAAATGCTCTGAGTGATATAGGACAGAGATATGTTGAGGAGCTTGAGAAGTATAAGGAATCGCGATAATGTTTACTGATTGCCGATGAAAAGGTATGGCGATTTTTCAAACGAGCGTTTTTGGTATAAGATAATTACAAATTTTACAGGAGGTACAAAAATGAGAACATATCATAGATTTACATGTAACCATATGTGTTGTTGTAAGGCTGTATGTAGGAATATGGTCTGTTTTTCGTATACTTTATGAATAACTGTAAATAGCATTAAATGAGAGCAGTTACCATGAAGTGTGGTGACTGCTTTTTTTAATGATATAAAACTTAGAGGGAGAAAAATGGGCGACATTAAGAAGATTGCGTTGGAACTTATAGGCGGGACACCTATCCTGAATATCAGCAGATATGCTGAGAGAAAGGGTATTACAGAAACGACATTACTGGCTAAGCTTGAGTACCTGAATCCGACAGGATCCGTAAAGGACCGTATAGCACTGGCAATGATCGAGGATGCCGAAGAGAAGGGAATACTGAAACCGGGGGCTACTATCATAGAGCCCACCAGCGGGAATACAGGTATAGGACTTGCTGCTGTGGCTGCGGCAAAGGGGTACAGAACCATACTTACGCTGCCTAAAACCATGAGTTACGAGAGAAGAAATATGCTTAGGGTATACGGTGCGGAACTTGTGCTGACAGACGGAGTAAAGGGGATGAACGGGGCGATAGAAAAAGCCCGTGAACTGAATGAAGAGATTAAAGACTCTGTTATCTTAGGCCAGTTTATAAATCCGGCAAATCCGGAGATTCACAGGAAAACAACCGGTCCGGAAATATGGGATCAGACAGATGGGAAAGTTGATATTTTTGTGGCAGGTGTCGGTACAGGCGGAACAATAACCGGAGTAGGAGAGTATTTAAAAGGACAGAATCCCGATATAAGAGTCGTAGCTGTAGAACCTGCCGCAAGCGCAGTTCTTTCAAAAGGAAAGCCCGGTCCTCACAAGATACAGGGTATAGGTGCCGGCTTTATTCCGGAGGTACTGAATACCGAGATTTATGATGAAGTGATAACAGTCGGTAACGAGGAGGCTTTTGAGGAAGGAAGAGCCATAGTGGTATCGGAAGGAATACTTGTCGGAATCTCGGCGGGAGCGGCACTTAAAGCGGCAGAGAAGATTGCAAAGAGACCGGAGAATAAAGGAAAAACCATAGTTGTTCTTCTGCCGGATTCCGGTGACAGATATCTGTCCACGGCGTTGTTTAATAATTAGAAGAAAGGAAGCAGAATGTCAAACACATATAAAGATTTACAAAACTCACATCCATGTTTCGGCGGACACAGGAATAATGCGGGAAGAATACATCTTCCGGTCAGTCCGGGATGTAATATTGCATGTCGCTTCTGCGATAGAAGTATCAATGATGTGGAAGAAAGACCCGGTGTAACATCAAAAGTGTTAAATCCGGAAGACTGCGAGAATATATTAAGAAAAGCTCTGGAAATCTGTCCCGACATAAAGGTTGCGGGAATAGCAGGACCGGGAGACACCCTTGCTACAGACAGAGCATTTAAGACATTTCGTATAGTAAAAGAAAAGTTCCCTGATCTTATTAAATGTATGAGTACAAACGGTCTTCTGCTCAGTGAAAAGGCTGATGAGGTGATAGATATAGGGATTGATTCTCTGACCGTAACCGTTAATGCCGTCAATCCGAAGATCGAAGCAAAACTGAACGCATATATCATATATCACGGCGAAAAAATAGAAGGCGAAAAGGGTGCGGAGATACTCATAAAAAATCAGCTCGAAGGTATCAGAAAAGTCGCGTCCGCCGGTATAACCGTAAAGGTCAATACAGTGCTGGTCCCTGAGATCAATGGGAATCATATAGAAGAGATTGCGAGAACGGTAAAGGAAGCCGGAGCAAAAATATATAATATTATCCCGCTTATTCCTCAGCATGAGCTGAAAGATTATGCGGCTCCGACTTGCCCCGAAATCGATGAGGCACGTATCAAGGCGTCCAAATATATAGATGTATTCAGACATTGCCAGCATTGTCGTGCAGATGCGGTGGGTGTTCCGGGTAAATCCGAATTCGGAGATCAGATATATCAGAGGCGTTTAAATGTAAAGGAGACCTTCTCGCATGGATAATGAAACATATCGTGTTGCAGTCGCTTCAAGTGATGGCATAGTGGTTAACAGTCATTTCGGAAAAGCCGGGATTTTTCATATCTACGATGTTAATGATAACGGTGATATTAAGCATGTAGAGGAAAGAAGATTAGAACCGGTATGTAACGGCGGAAACCACACGGAAAACAGGCTGAAGGAGAACTTTGAAAAACTGCGGGATTGCCGATATCTTCTGGTAAGCAGGATAGGCGGCGGAGCGGCTGCTGTTGCTGAAGATATGGGAATCATACCGATGGAACTTGCGGGCGTGATAGAAGATTCGATATCTGAGTTAATTAAGTACAGAAAACTTCAGGATCTTTTTAACGAATACGGGCAGTAGATCTTAGGTGATAAAAAAACCTTATGGATTGATATAAAATACCTATATTTTACAAAAATGCGGGGGTGAAGCATAATTACTGATGTTCAAAAACAAAACCCGTATTTAAAACTTAAAACAAAGTCGGAAGGGAGAAAACATATGTCAGAAATAAAAGAAAGTGCATTGGAACTTATCGGTGGAACACCGATATTAAAACTTAACGGTTATTCCAAAAAGGCCGGTATAACAGGTGTAAATATTCTTGCAAAGCTTGAATATTTAAATCCTGCCGGATCGGTCAAGGACAGAATAGCTCTTGCGATGATAGAGGATGCCGAGAAGAGCGGAAAGCTAAAACCGGGAGCCACGATCATTGAGCCTACATCTGGAAATACAGGTATCGGACTTGCAGCAGTAGCGGCAGCTAAGGGCTACAGAGCAATTCTTACTCTTCCGGATACAATGTCAGTTGAGAGAAGAAATCTGCTTAAGGCATATGGTGCCGAAATAGTTCTTACAGAAGGCGCAAAGGGTATGAAGGGCGCTATAGCAAAGGCAGAAGAACTCGAGAAGGAAATCGACGGTGCGGTTATCCTCGGTCAGTTCATAAATCCTTCAAACCCTGCGATTCATAAGGCAACAACCGGTCCTGAGATCTGGGAGCAGACAGACGGAAAGGTTGATTACTTTATCGCCGGTATCGGTACGGGCGGAACGATCACAGGTGTAGGACAGTATCTTAAGGAGAAGAATCCTGACGTTAAGGTCATTGCGGTAGAGCCCGCAACCAGTCCGGTTCTTTCAAAGGGTACAGCCGGTGCACACAAGATTCAGGGCATCGGAGCCGGATTTGTTCCGGAGGTTCTTGATACAAAAGTATATGATGAAGTACTTGCAATCGAGAATGAAGATGCATTTGCGGAAGGTAAGAGCTTTGCTGTTGCAGAGGGAATCCTTGTCGGTATCTCATCAGGTGCAGCTCTTAAAGCAGCTAAGATAATAGCTTCAAGAGAAGAGGCAAAGGGTAAGAACATAGTGGTTCTTCTTCCTGATTCGGGAGACAGATACCTTTCGACACCGCTTTTTTCAAACTAAGTTATTTTAAACCGAAGATTCACCGTTTTACACCCGAAGTTTTGGGTATCTGCGGTGAACCTTCTTTTTTAACCCCAATATATCATAAAGGGCTGATGAAACCCTAATTCAGTATCAATGAGGAGAGTAAAACAATGGGAGAATTAAGACAGATCGCTATCTATGGAAAAGGAGGAATAGGTAAGTCAACAACAACTCAGAATCTTACCGCCGGCCTTGTAGAGCATGGTAAAAAGGTAATGGTTGTAGGATGTGACCCGAAGGCTGATTCAACAAGACTTCTTCTTGGAGGTCTTGCACAGAAGACGGTTCTCGATACGATCAGAGAAGAGGGTGATGACATCGACCTCAGCAGAATCCTTAAGGAAGGTTATGGAGGAACAAGATGTGTTGAGTCAGGCGGACCTGAGCCGGGTGTCGGATGTGCGGGACGTGGTATTATCACATCCATCAGCATGCTTGAGAACCTCGGAGCATATACAGATGATCTTGATTATGTATTCTACGATGTCCTCGGTGATGTTGTCTGTGGTGGTTTCGCAATGCCTATCAGAGAAGGAAAAGCGCAGGAAATATATATCGTAGCATCAGGTGAGATGATGGCTCTTTATGCAGCCAACAATATCTCAAAGGGTATTCAGAGATATGCCAAGACAGGCGGAGTAAGACTTGGAGGTATCATCTGTAACTCCAGAAATGTAGACAGAGAACTGGATCTTCTCCGTGCATTTGCAAGCGAACTCGGAACGAAGCTCCTTTATTTTGTACCGAGAAACAATGTCGTTCAGCATGCTGAGATCAACAAGAAAACGGTTATCGAATACAAACCTGATTCAGATCAGGCACAGGAGTACAGAAACCTTGCACAGGCCGTAATCGATAACAAGGATTTCGTAGTTCCTAAGCCGATGACTCAGGAAAGACTTGAGGAGATTCTTGTAGAATTCGGAATGATGGAACTTTCAGATGATTATAAGATCTGATGATGAAGGCATAGCAGCCGGAATCTCAGATCGGGTTATGTAGTTCATCTTTAGGAGGCTTAAATTGACTATATTACAGTTAAAATATGTCATTGCCATAGATGAAGAATGCTCTATGAGGAAGGCTGCCGATAAACTTCATATTTCACAACCGGGATTATCGATAGCCATAAGAGAACTTGAAAATGAAATAGGTATTCAGATATTCCAAAGAGTTCATAATGGTGTTGTGACTACGGTTGCCGGAAAAACATTTCTTGCCAATGCCAGAAGTGCAGTAGAAGCATATGAAATTTTCGAGAACAAGTATTTGAATACTGCAAAGGCTAAACCCACATTTTCGGTTTCAATGCAGCATTATACATTTGCGGTCAATGCTTTTGTCGATTTAATAAAAGAGAATGGGTACGATGATTTTCAGTACTCCGTAAAAGAGACACAGACAAACGAAGTTATTGAGGATGTCAAGATAATGACATCGGAAGTCGGAGTTATAGCTTTAAGTGATTACAACAGAGCTAAGTTTAACAAGATCTTTGCTGCAAGTTTTCTGGAGTTTCATGAACTCTTTGAGTGTAATACTTACGTATATCTGTGGAAGAATCATCCGCTGTCTGATCGTGAAGAGCTCTCTCTTGAAGAACTGCAGGACTATCCTTGTATGGTTTTTGATCAGGGAGAAAACAGCTCGTTCTATTTCAGAGAAGAGGCTCTTGCAACCTATGATTATAAAAGGGTCATAAGCACCAATGAAAGAGCGACCTCCATGGAGCTTATGATAGGATTGGACGGTTATGCCGTAGGTTCCGGACTCCTTGATGCGAGTCTCAATACTTCGGAGTTTAAAGCCATCAAATTAAAGGAAGAAGAGACTCTGACCCTGGGGTATATTGTCAGAGCCGGAAGCGGACTTTCAAATCTTGCAAGGGCGTACATCAGAAAGTTGGAAGAGTATAGGTTGTAAACCGATTAAATGAAAATTGTAGTAAGGAAGGGAGAATTATAAAGTGGCGGTTAATGTTGAAGTAGGAGATATAGGTACCAGAGAGACCCGTCTCGGATCCATTACGGGATATAAGGGAGACCTGAGGGATATAGCACAGAAAAGTGAGGACAGTACTCTGAGGGGCTGCTCGAGATGCTTTTCTCAGTCCAGTTCATGTCTTAATGGCTGCGTGCTTCCCATGATCGGACAGATGCGTGATGTTGCGGTAATCCTGCATGGTCCTGCAGGGTGTTCGTGTAACGGATCCCAGCAGAGCACAAAGATTATCGCAGAGCAGCTTGGTATCAAGAATACGACAGTTTATGTCGGTACGGATATCAACGAAAAAGATACAATATTCGGCTCATCGGATAAGCTGAAGGATATTATTCTTGAGGTTTACAGAAGATATAGTCCTAAGGCTATCTTTGTCGGAAATGCATGCGCTACCGGTATCATAGGTGAAGATATCGACAGTGTTGTTGAGGAAGTAAAACCGGAAATAGATGTTCCGATAGTTGCCACTCACTGTGAAGGATTCAAGTCAAGAATCTGGGCGAGCGGTTTTGATATTCAGGATCAGGCACTTCTTCAATCAGGTATTATCCAGCCGCCAAAGCAGAAGAGAAACACGGTAGTATTCAAAAATTTCTTTGGCAGTGCCAGACAGGAGATTACGGAAATATTTGACAGGATCGGTCTTGAACCTGTGTTCCTTTGGGCAAATACTTCGGTAGAAGAGCTTTCACATATATCCGAAGCAACATGTACTACCAGCGTCTGCAGCACGCTCGGAAATTATCTCGGAAATGCACTTGAAGATCTTTACGGAGTGCCGTATATCAGAACAATCAATGCCTGCGGTATTACGGGATTTGAAACATGGTTCAGAGAAATTGCGAAGGTTGCAGGTAAGGAAAAAGAAGCAGAAGAGTATATCGCCGAACAGAGAGAAAAATACCTTCCTAGGCTTGAAGAGCTTAAGAAGGAACTTGAAGGTAAGACTGCCGTAATCGGTATGGGCCCGGGATATACGTTTGAGGTTACCAGAGTATTAAACGAACTCGGAATGAAAGTGACATGGGGTCTTGCATGGCACTATGACAAGAAATACGACGATGGCGCGGTACCACCCGCTATGGAATATCTGCTTGAAAACGATATAAACTTTAATGTTGCGATTTCCGATCAGCAGAATTATGAGGTAATGAATATTCTCAATAAATATCAGCCTGATATATATCTTTCAAGACATCCGGGTTCAACCGTATGGGCTACCAAGCTTGGAATACCCGCATATTTTGTCGGAGATGAATATGAGATCTTCGGATACAAGCATACAGTTGAATTTGCGGAAGGCCTTATATATGCCATGAAGAACAGAAGCTTTGAGGAAAGTATGGCAAAGCATTCCTCCTTACCTTATACCAAGTGGTGGTATGAGCAGGAAGTAGATGCTTTCTTCGAAGCAGGAGAAGAAAAATAATCTAAAACATCCTTAGAGAGGGGAAATCATACAAATGGCTAAATTATTAGATACACCAAGATATAAATGCGCGCTGGCTGCAATCCAGTCGATTCAGGGTATGAACAGAATACTTCCTGTACTGCATTCGGGTCCCGGATGTGCCGCAAAACTATCGGATGAAGTGGGAAACTCGGGATATTTATCGCCGAATATATATCCGTGTACGGGAATAAACGAAAAGGATGTTGTGTTCGGAGGCGTTAAAAAGCTCGATTCAACAATAGCAAATTCCTTAAAAGTTATAGATGCGGACATGTATGTAGTCCTGACAGGCTGTATACCCGAAATTATCGGAGATGATACGGGCGAAGTCGTAGATAAATACAGAGATGCCGAGAAGCCTGTAATATACGCTCCGACAGCAGGTTTTAAGGGTAATAATTTTATCGGACATCAGCAGGTCATTGATGCGATCGTTGATCAATATTTAAAGCCTTCCGATGAGAAGATAGAAGGCCTGGTAAATATATGGGCAGATGTTCCGCTTCAGGATCCGTTCTGGCTGGGAGATATTGAACAGCTTGAAAAACTTGTAAGTAGTCTCGGACTGACTCCGAATTCGATATTCGGTTACCATAGCGGTATAGATGCTATAAATCGTGTTCCGAAAGCACAGTTTAACCTCCTGGTTTCTCCGTGGGTAGGTCTTAAGTCAATGGAGAATATGAAGAAGAAACTGGGTATCGATTATCTTCATTGTCCGGTACTTCCTATCGGAGCTGCGGAGACAACGAAATTTCTCAGGAAGGTAGGAGAATTTGCCGGAGTATCCGAAGAGAAGATAAAGAGTGCTACGGAAGAAGGAGAGAAGTACTTTTATCACTATATAGAACGTTATGCGGATCTTTTCCTTGAGAGCCGAGTTATGCCAAAGAAGTTCTCGGTTGTAGGTGATTCTTTCACTGCACTGGGCATAACCAAGTTTTTGGTAAATGATCTCGGCCTTATTCCGGCAACTCAGTTTGCTGTTGAAGATGTGCCTAAGCAGTACAGAAAACTTATTGAGGACGAGTTTAAGGATCTCAATTACGGTATTGAATCGGAAATCTGGTTTGAGTCGGATGGTTACAAAATCCATAATAATATACGCGAAACCATATATCATGGACATCCTCTTATATTGGGTGCACATTATGAAAAGATTTTGGCAAAGGAACTCGGAGGCTTGTTCCTTGCAGTATCATGGCCGGTAAATGACAGGCTTGTCATGAACGGATCCTATGTCGGATATGATGGAGGTTTAAGACTGTTGGAAGACATCTATTCGGTTGCAAGGCAGAGATTCTATTAATGTAGTCTAAATCGGATTCCTGAAGCAGATAGTCATAAATGGAGGAAAGGTTTATGTCATATAAGATTGCAGTTGCTTCTTCAGGCGGAGAAATAATTGATTCTCATTTTGGAGCTGCCGGGGAGTTTAGAATATACGAGGTCGAGAACGAAACAGTTAATTTTGTCGAGACAAGAAAAATCGAGAACGTGAATGAATGTAAAAAGGGCTGCGGCGGCGGGACCGGTGGCTGTGGTAATGATCCTGTCATCGCGGCAAAGATAGATGTTATAGCAGATTGCAGATGCGTTCTTGCGGGAAGGATAGGCTTTCAGATTCAGAAACAGCTTGAGAGACACGGAATCGCTCACTTTGAACTGACCTGTGGAATTCAGGAAGCATTTGATAAGCTGATACCTTATTTTTACAAAGTTGATAATCATATAACACTGAGAAATTTTGCCAAAGAGAAATAAGTGTAAAAGTGAGGCGAGGCAGCAAAAGAAAGTTGGTGATCATATGTCAATTGAAGTAAGTCATGTTAAAAAAAGTTTTGGTAAGAATGAAGTTCTGAAGGATGTGTCGCTGAAAGTAGACACGGGCGATGTTATCGTCATCCTCGGACCGAGCGGTTCGGGAAAGACCACACTTCTCAGATGCATAAACTTTCTTGAGAAGGCAGATACCGGAAATCTTAAGATCGGTGAGGAGACTATATCAATGAGCTCCCCTAAGAGAAAAGAGGTTCTGTCAGTCAGAAGAAGAACCGCTTTTGTTTTCCAGAATTACGGGCTGTTCAGCAACAAAACGGCTCTTCAGAATATAACAGAGGGTCTTGTTGTTGCAAGAAAAGTTCCTAAGGCAGAGGCAAACAAGAAAGCTCTTGAGGTTTTGGAATGGGTCGGACTTCTCGACAAGAAGGATGCTTATCCGGCAAATCTTTCGGGAGGACAGCAGCAGAGAATCGCGATAGCGAGAGCTGTTGCTCTTGATCCGGAAGTAATACTGTTTGATGAGCCGACATCTGCTCTTGACCCCGAACTGGTCGGAGATATTCTCGGGCTTATCAAGAAGGTCGCCAGCAAGGGTATAACAATGGTTGTTGTGACACATGAGATGTCTTTTGCGGAAGAGGTTGCCAACAAAGTGGTATTTATGGACGGAGGAGTAATAGTCGAGCAGGGAACACCGAAGGAAATATTCTCTCATCCGAAAGAAGAGAGGACCAAGAAGTTCCTGGAAAGAATCATACCTCAGGATATTTATTATATTTAATGCAGATAAAGGAAGGTAAGAAAAATGTCAAGTGTAATAGAACAGCCTAGATTTGCGTGTGCTCTGTCAGCACAGCAGACAGTGCTCGCAATTCCCAAGGCACACCCGATTGTTCATTCCGGACCCGGATGCTCGGAAAGATCAAGCGAATTTACAATTCAGAACGGAGGATATCAGGGTGAGGGTTATACAGGAGGTGCACATGTATCCTGTACCAATTCATCTCAGAAAGAGATTATTTTCGGCGGAGCGAAGAAACTTCGAAGTACTATCGACGGTGCACTGAAAGTAATTGATGCCGATCTGTATGTGGTTCTTACGGGATGTACGGCAGACATTGTCGGAGATGATACGATCGGAATCGCTATGGAATATGCGGAAGAAGGATATCCTATAGTCGGTTGTGAAACTGCGGGATTTAAAGGAAATGTTTATTACGGATATCGTGAGGTGGTAAAGCAGATTATCGATCAGTATGTCGGTAACGTAAAGCCGAATGTCAGAAAAGGCGTTGTAAATGTCTTCTCCGTTGTTCCTTATCAGGATCCCAACTGGCAGGAAGATCTCATAATTATCAAGGATCTTCTTACAAAGCTCGGATTTGAAGTAAATATACTCTTCGGAGTTGAGTCAAAGGGAGTCAGTGAATGGAAGGACATTCCGAATGCCGAGTTTAATATTCTTATATCCCCATGGGCAGGAAAAGAAATCGTAAAACATCTTGAAAAGAAATACGGAACACCGTATTTTTCATATCCGTACCTTCCGGTAGGAGCAGATCAGACTTCTGATTTTCTGAGAAAACTGGGCAAGTTCGCCAATATATCCAAGGATAAAATTGAAGAAGTTATTTCACATGAGGAAAAAGTTTATTACAACTACTTTACCAAAATAGTGGAATACCTTGAAGTTTACAGAGAGAATCTGCCATATCTTTATGCGGTTGTTGCGGATTCCAATTATTCTCTCGGTGTAAGTGATTTCCTTACCGAGGAACTCGGAATGATCCCTCAAGGTGTATATATCGTTGATGATGTTAAAGAGTCCTATCATGAAGAGATAGCGGGCTTCCTCCTGGATAAGAATGATATATATAAGGACAGGATTCATTTTGAGCCGGATGGCGGACTTGTACAGAGAAGTATAAAAGAGCATATAGATGACGAGAAAGAATTGGATACCGACAAGGTCCTTATTCTCGGAAGTACGTGGGAGAAGTATTTTGCCGAAAGAACAAATAACAACTATATCCCACTCAGCCTTCCGCTTAAGCAGTCGGTAATTCTGAACAGAAGCTATGCAGGATATCGCGGCGGAATAAATCTGCTTAGAGAAATCGTCAATCTTGTATTTTGATTTTGGAGGAAAGACAATGGGAATATATAATAATACTGCCGAGGTAGATATAAGGGAAAGAAGACTCTCATCGGTACTTTCCGCTCATGGAACACTTGATGATATTGTGACGAAATCCGGTTGTAAGTCTCTTTGTACTTCATGCAACGATTATGAGCAGTGCGGAACCTGTGCACAGGAAAATGCAATGACAATTACCATGTGGGTTCGTGATGCGGCGCTCATATCACATGCTCCCATAGGATGCAGCCTTGATTCAATAGTATATGAGGGAAATGCTACAGTCGAACTTAAGGATCAGGAGAGACAGGTATGGTATGTTGCATCGAATATACAGGAAAGAGATACCATATACGGAGCTTCCAAGAAACTTAATACGGCAATAGATACCGCATATGAGCGTTATAAACCGAGAGTTATCTTTATCCTGGCTTCTTGTGTAACGGGAATCATAGGTGAAGATCTCGAGAGCATTGCGGAGAATAAGGAAGCCGAATACGGCATACCGATTGTTCCGATTTACTGCGAAGGATTTAAGTCCAGAATGTGGTCATCCGGATTTGATGCGGGATACCACGGTATTTTAAGAAAGCTCATAAAGAAGCCGGAGAAAAAGCAGAAAGACCTTGTTAACATTTTCAACTTTATCGGAGAAGATAGATTAAAGGAACTGCTTGCGAAAGCAGGAATCCGGACAAAGTACGGAACACCTTTTGCCACACTTGAAGATCTTCAGGAACTGGCAGAGGCAAGCTGCAGTGCTACATTCTGTGAGACGCTTTCGTCCTATGCAACCGCAGCACTTGAAGAAAGCTATGGAGTTAATCAGGTCAAAAATCCGCCTCCATACGGAATAAAGTGGACTGATGACTGGCTCAGAGAGATAGGTAAGTATACAGGTAAAGAGCAGGAAATAGAGGAAGTAATTAAGAGCGAACACGAGAGGATACAGCCTGAGCTTGAAGAGCTTCGAGCTAAACTCAAAGGTAAAAAAGTATATGTTATGACAGGAGATACCTTTGCATTCCAGATGGCAAATGTTGTAGGAGATCTGGGGATGGAGGTTGTCGGTATATCACCGCTGCATCATGATCAGAACTCGGACGGAGAAGGCGTAATAACTTCTCTCGAGAAGCTGAATAAAGATAAGCCGGGTATTGATAATGTAAATGTATGTTCCAAGCAGCCATATCAGGCTATAAAGCTTATAAGAAAAGCAGATCCTGATTTTGTAATCTGCAGACATGCCGGTATAGCAGCCATTGCGACAAAGATGGGTATATCAATCTTACCTGAGGGTAATAAGGATGACAGTATTGCCTACGAAGGCGTGCTGAAGCTGGGACATAGAGCTCTGGTAGCTCTTAAGACACAAAAGCTTGTGAAGCATATCGGTGACCATGTGAAGTTTCCTTATACGGATTGGTGGACCAATGATGTGGATGATGCATACTATTTTGCTCCAAAGAAATGATAGAGCAGCTTCTAAAACTATTTAATGAGACTGCCGCACTGATTATCTGTGCGGCAGTCTTTTTATTGTTTATACAGACTCTGTAAATGCATACTTCGGGGAGTATACAGACCCGGTTACAGCCTGCTGTAAGCCCCGATAAGGGAGATCGATATAACAGGGGTTCTGATAAGAAGGCCGGTATATGTAAGGGGCTTAAAATGGCGTATAGAAGGCTGTATAGAGAAGACCTGAGGTGAGGCACATAAAAAGAGCTGCGTACCGGATGAGTGATCCGGCCGCAGCCCTCTTATAGGATACAAAAAATATGTAGGATTAAAGATCCCATTTTTCTTTAAGCTTATCTATTGTTCCGTCCTTGATGAGCTCCTGGAGAGCAGCATCCCATTCATCACGAAGCTCCTCATTGCCCTTTTTAAACAGATGGTAGGTGTCCTGCCTGATAACCGGTTCACCGACCATTTTATAAACCTCGCCGTAAGTTTCGTTTACATTGTTGATAGATACTTTGTTTGAGATAAATCCGGTAAAGGTTCCGTTTTGTACGGCCTCTATAACCGTTTCGTCAAATTCTGTACCGGACTGAATGTCAATAGTGATATTCTGTTCAGGATGAGTTTCGGCATAGTTTGTCAGAAATGCATAATAAGTGGATGATGAATCGCCGGACCAAAGGTGAGCGTCCTTTAATTCGCTGATGTCTTTAATATCACTGTCTGCAGCAACTGTAAGATATACGTCTATGGTGTTATAAGGCTCAGATGCAAAGAGGTAATTCTCTGCTCTTTCATCGGTATAACCAAGCTCAAAAGTAATAAGATCATATTTGCCGGAGGATAAAGAAGAGAAGAGTACGTCAAATTCTTCTATATCAAATTCTACTTCATAGCCGAGCTTATCCGCTACGGCGTTTACTACATCAATATCATAGCCTATAAGATTTTCATTCTCATCAAGATATAGGAACGGTTTCCATATGGCACCTGTACCGACTTTGAGAACTCGATTGCTGTCTTTTTTGGAATCTTCGGAATCAGGCTGTGAGGCTTCGTTTGTTTTCGCAGGACTTGCTTCGGCACCTGAAGCTGCATCTGCACCGCATCCTGCAAGAGCTGCGGTGGCCAGAAGTGCAACGATTGTGGCTGATAGTTTTTTAAAAAGTTTCTTTCTCATAATTAAATGATCTCCTTATAAATTTACCCTATTTGATCTGTCTTTTATAATGAGCTGACAGAAGGCTGGTGAATAAATATTTTCTTCTCGAGTGCTTCGACTGCTATGGTAAACAGGGCTATTAAAACAACGTATATTATTGCTACTGCGGTATATGCTTCGAGAAAGCAGTAACTCTGATTAGCTGCAATAAGAGAGCCTTGCATTATTTCCACGACACCGATCGAACTGAGGAGAGGTATACCTTTAAGCACGCCGATTACATTGCTTATATATGATGGAAATGCAACCGGAAACATCTGAGGTAATACGATATCTTTTAAGGTCTGTGTTGTGGTAAGACCTATTGACTGCGCTGCCTCAAACTGAATCTTAGGGACAGATGAAAGGGCTCCTCTGAAGCTTTCGTTGACTCCGGTCATGGTTCCGAGAGTCATTACCAGATATGCTATCGGGTTGTAGCCTACATCGTTGACAGTCAGGTTGACATTAAGCGAGGCAGCGATGTCGTTGAAATACATTACATACAGCAGATGAAATATAAGAAGCAGGACCATCATCGGTATTGCACGGTATACGGTGAAAAAAGCCACCAGCACCTGTGATATTACCGGAATCTTATAAAATATGATTATGGCAACAATGAGTGACAGGACGGTGCCGATAAAAACCGAAATAAATGCAATTTTGATGGTTATGGGTATATTTGTAATGCCTGAGATCAGACATTTTATAAAATCGGAATAATTGAAATCCATAATTATCCTCCGTATTTCAAAAGATTGATCGTTGTCCGGCTTTATGTTCCGAAGGTGTATTTCTTGTCAATGAATTTGAAGAGATATCCTACGGCAATACTTATAAGCGCATATACAAATGCAACATAGACATATGCTTCCAGCACATGGCCGGTGGAAGCGGCAATAGTCTTTGTACGTCCGAGGAAATCCATAATTCCAAACATGTAAGTTACCGAGGAGGATGCAAATATCCATATTATAGCGGTACCGTAAAGCGGTATGGCCACTTTGACAGCCTGAGGAAAGATTACACGTCTGAATGTCTGCAACCTGGTAAGTCCCACTGAATAAGCTGCTTCGCTCTGAAGTTTCGGTACAGACTGAAAGGCTCCTCTGAAGATCTCACCCATAAAGGCAGCTTCATTAAATGCAAAGGCGATTTCAATAAATACAATCTTGCTCCAGGAATTTACATCTATTCCGAACAGTTTATATGCCGCGAAAGGCACATAGTAATAAACAAGAAAGATAAGAACTATGAAAGGAACCGATCGTATTATTATGGTATACACATGAAAAAACTGACTCAGTACGGGAACTTTATATACTCGGATAGCAGCAACGATGAGGCCGAAGATTGTTCCGAGCAGTATTGCGATAAGTACGACTTCAAATGTTACGGGAAGATATTTATTCAACTTGGATATTACATCCCAGAGTCTTTCCCAGCTGAAATAGCGGTTCATATATTAAAAATCCTCCTAAAATTACTTATTTTCCGGCATCCCATTTTTCTCTCAGTTGATCGATGGTTCCGTCATCGATCAGTTCCTGAAGAGCTTTGTCCCATTCATCACGAAGTTCTTCATTTCCTTTTTTAAATACCTGATATACCGGATTGCTGATTACAGGTTCACCTACGAGTTTATAGACATCACCGTACTTTTCATTAACCTGCTGAATGGCAACCTTGGTATTAATGAATGCTGCAATGGTTCCGTTTTTTACGGCTTCAATATTAACTTCGTCGTAAGGTGTTCCGTTTATCTTTTCGAGTACAAGATTCTGCTCGGGATGTTCTTCGGCATACTTGATCCAGAACTGTCCCCATATAGTAGTTGCGTCATCTGCATTAATGTGAACATCCTGAAGCTGGCTTATGTCGGTGATATCACTGTCAGCGGATGTTACAAGGTATACATATTGAGTATTGTAAGGAACGTTGGAAAATACATATCTTTCACCTCTTTCTTCAGTGAAGGATACTTCCCATGTTCCGAGATCGCTTCTGCCTGTTTCGAGTGAAGCAAAGAATGCGGACATATCTGCTGAAATATCGAATTCCACATCATATCCTATTTTCTCTGCCACAGCATTTATAACATCAACATCGTAACCGGCAAGATTGTCATTTTCGTCTATAAAAAGAAAAGGGTACCAGTCGGCACCGATGGAAACAGTTAATGTTCCTTTCTTATTGCCGGTATCTTCCGGATTATCGGAATTTGCCGATGCGACATTCGCAGCGGAAGATGCTTCATTACCGTTATCGGTTGTGCGTGAGCCGCATCCGACAAGTAATAATGATGTGGTAACAGCAGTGATCGCAGCGATAAGTAATTTAGATAATTTCTTTTTCATAATTTTTTCCTCCGTTGTAAAAAAACTTAATAAAATGGAATGTTCTATGTGGCGCCATGAAACTATAGCGAAAATTATATAAAGCGGTAAAAGTCGTGTCCAATAAGCATTTTAAAATCACAGCGATATAAAATACTAATTGGACGTATCGGGGAGACTTACATATAATCAGATACCAGTCTAATGGTAATTTTGATCGGAGGTTTATATGAGTAAGATTTATGAATCAATTACAGAACTGGTCGGAAACACACCGCTTCTTCATCTTAACGGTTATGAAAAGAAATACAGTCTTAATGCCAGAATTTATGCAAAGCTTGAGTATTTCAACCCAAATCAGAGTTCAAAGGACAGGATAGCTGTGTCAATGATAGAGGACGCAGAAAAAAGAGGTTTGATAAAGCCCGGTGATAAGATATGGGAAATGACAAGCGGAAATACCGGAATAGGCGTTGCGGCAGTAGCAGTTTCAAAGGGCTATAAAGTAAGGATACTTCTCGAGGATGATGCCAATGAGGAAAGATATCAGGCAATCAGGGCATTTGGCGGCGAAGCAGTGGCGTTCAGCGAGGATCCGGCTCTGAAAAAGGCATTGGATAATCCGGATTACAGTTTTGTATATGCGGTAAAGAAGTTCAAGGAATCTATAGTAAGTGAGAACAGAGACATATTTTTCCTGGATCAGGATCACAATGCCGTTAATCCGTTGACGCACGAGAGAACAACGGGACCTGAAATATGGAAGGATACCAAGGGGGATGTTGATATATTTGTTGCCGGAACCGGAACAGGAGGAACGATATCCGGTGCGGGTAAATATTTAAAAGAACAAAATGAAAATATAAAGATCATTTCCGTTCAGCCGGGGCCTGACACAAGAAAGAATCTTGAAAATCCGGACGGTATAGGAATTCCGGGAATACATGCACTTGACTGTATACCGGAGGAAAGAATTCCGCAGACCATGAATATGGATATAGTTGATGAATTCTTCAATGTGGAGAGTGATGAATCAAAGCAGGCAGCAAGAGATGTTGCCAGAACAGACGGAATACTGGTCGGAGAGTCTTCGGGAGCGGCACTGTTTGCTGCAAGAACACTGGCGGAGAGAAAAGAAAATGAAGGGAAAAGCATAGTTGTAGTATTCCCGGATACAGGTCTCAGATATTTTTCAACCGGATTATTTGAAGAATGAAGTAACAGAGATCGGGAAGAAGTCAGATGAGAAAAACTTATTTCATTACTATAATAACCAATATTGCTCTTGGCTATGCTTATATTTCGGGTAAGATACTTCTTGATAAAATGACATCTGTTCAGATACTGCTTGCAAGGTTTGCACTGGCAACAGTTGTTCTGAACATTATATACAGAAAAGACAAGATCAGGTTTAATATAAAAGAAGAAATATTATATGCCGCTGCGGCATTTCTGGGAAATTATCTTTCTCTATGGCTTAATTATCAGGCACTTCATTACACGACAACAACAAATGTGGGAGTTCTGGGAGCCATAGTTCCGATGATGACCGGAATTCTGGGATACATTTTGTTGAAGGATTCAAAGCCGGATGCGTTTTTCTGGACGGGATGCGTATTTGCCATGCTGGGTGTTGTACTGATCTATATAGGAGATGGTTTTGAGCTCCATATCTTAGGAGATACTATAATTATAGCAAGCGGTTTTTTTACATCGCTTTATCTGGTTGTTCTCGGAAAGATCACTAAATTCGGGCATTCGGTTGGTGCAACCGGTAAGAGAATATCATTTTACAGTTTTATTATTCTGGGAACAGTGTATCTTTTGTCGGGGGATTCGCGCGACTGGTCCGGGCTTATGGATGCACATATGATCTTTAACTTATTGATATTGGGAATCGGCATATCGGGGCTCTGTCTTGTCGGATACAGTTACTCAACGAAAGTACTGGGGGCGGGAAGAGCGAGCGTTTTTTCATATCTCTGCACGATATCCAGTGTTATATTTGCATCGGTTTTCATAGGCGAAACTGTCGGAATTAACATAGTTTTGGCAACTGCACTGATCATTGCGGGAACCTTTATCTCTGAGCAGGGAAGAAATATTATACATCTTTTCAAGCAGAGAAGATTTGAAAATCCCGGAGCCTAGAGATAGCTTAACGATTATTCATGCTTATAACCGGCGATAAAAAATAAGCTATGGTGAAAGAAATGTTAATGTGATAAACTCACTCTAATCATTGTATCCTGTGATATGTAGTGTTTTTATATACAGGTTACTGATTTCATCAGGGAGTTTATTATGACAATTATACAATTAAAGTATGTGATAGCACTCGCAAATGCTTCATCCATGCGGGAAGCTGCGAGCAGACTTTTTGTATCACAACCGGCTTTATCCGCAACCATCAGGGAACTGGAGGATGAGCTGGGTATAAAAATCTTTGAGAGAAACAATAAAGGAATTGCCTTGACAGATGAAGGAAGAGAATTCCTGATCTATGCCAAGCAGGCAGTAAGTCAGTATCAGGTGATTGAAGACAGGTATGCGGGAAATGAACGGAATAAGGTCCATTTTTCCGTATCCATGCAGCATTATGTTTTTGCGGTGAAGGCCTTCCTCAATGCAATCAGAGAGTTTTCCTATTCCGGATATACATACAGTGTGCAGGAAACGAAAACGGATGAAGTCCTGCTGAGCGTTAAGGACATGAAGAGTGAGATAGGAATAATATCGTATGCCAAGGGGAATGAGAAGATATTCCGGAAACTTTTCAGAGAGTATGGTCTGAGCTTTCATCCGCTCATGGTGAGAGATACTTATGCGTATCTGTGGAAAGATCATCCGCTTGCAGACAGAACGGAAATATCGCTGGAGGAGCTGAAGGAGTATCCGTGTATATCCTTTGACCAGAGCAGTGAGAGCGAGTTTTATCTTCCGGAGGAGGCTCTGGGCGAATATGATTTCGTTAAAAGAATAAAATCAAATGACAGGGCAACATCCATGGAGCTTATGGCGGGAATGAACGGTTTCTCCATAGGTACGGGAATCATAACGGAGAGTGTCGCCATAAGCAACGACCTTGTATGTATCAAACTGAAAGAGGATGATCCGCTTACAATCGGGTATATTATAAGAAACGGACATATTCTGAGTGAGATCGGGCAGAAATATATAGAAGAACTTGAAAAGTATAAAGTATTATAATAAGGAAACGGCAATGAAGAAATATATTTATTTAGATAATGCCGCTACGACACAGGTAAAGGAAGCAGTCTTGCAGAGCATGCTTCCTTTTTTTAGAGAGATATACGGAAATCCTTCCGCAGATTATGCATTTGCCCGAGAGGCAAAAGAGGCGGTGGAGAAGGCTCGAGTAAAAATCGCGTCTCTTATCGGTGCAAAGGCTGATGAGATATTCTTTACATCAGGCGGGAGCGAATCCGATAACTGGGCATTAAAAGCTGTGGCGGAGGCGAATGAACATAAGGGAAAACATATAATCACAAGTAAGATTGAGCACCATGCCATACTTCATACCTGTGAATATCTGGAGAAAAAAGGATATGAGATAACCTATCTGGATGTGGATCAAGACGGAAAAATACGACCGGACGAGCTGGAAAAATCCATCAGAAATGATACAATCCTTATATCCGTTATGGCGGCAAATAATGAGATCGGGACTATCGAACCCATTACCGAGATAGGAAGGATAGCACATGAAAGAGGTGTGCTTTTCCATACGGATGCGGTACAGGCTTACGGTCATATACCTCTTAATGTTACGGACATGAATACGGATCTTCTCTCGGCCAGCGGCCATAAGTTCGGAGGACCGAAGGGTGTGGGATTTTTATATGTCAGAGAGGGCGTCGGAATATCATCCTTTATTCACGGAGGAGCACAGGAGAGAAGCAGGAGAGCCGGTACATATAATACCCCCGGAATAGTAGGAATGGGAGAAGCGGCGGCTATAGCCAAAGTGAAAATGGAAGAAAATCTGAGAAAACAGACTCTTTTGAGGGATTATCTTATCGGACGGGTGCTGAGAGAGATTCCGGATGTGAGATTAAACGGTCATAGATATGACAGACTTCCGGGTAATGCCAATTTCAGCTTTGCATCCGTAAAAAGCGCATCTCTTTTGATACTGCTGAATAAATTCGGCATATGCGCCTCCGGCGGATCGGCATGTACATCGGGCTCGACCGAACCGAGTCATGTACTTACGGCAATCGGACTCTCAAGAGATATTGCAGAGGGCGCTTTACGGCTTACTTTGTCTGAGGAAACAGATAAGGAAGAGATTGATTTTGTGGTTGATAATCTGAAAGAGATAACGGAAAGATTAAGAAACTGAGATTTAACCTTTGTGTACATTTGAAAGGACAGACAGTTACAATGAGTGAAATAAAAACCCGATACGGGAGTTTTATCCCGTACAGCGGTGAAGTTGAATTAAGAAAAAAGAATAAGGAACCGGTCACTTATCATGAAAACGGTGAGATAGCGAGTATCTATTTTGAAGATATACAGAAGGTTAATACGCCTCTGGGAGAAATTGATGCGGAGTATCTGACCTTCTATCCGGACGGATCTCTGAAGAGACTCTTTCCGTCCTACGGCCAGCTTAGCGGTTACTGGACGGAGGATGATGAATACCGTCTGGCACCGGTGGCGGAACTCACCTTCTTCGGTCGGACTTTCAGGGTGCATCCTTTATGTATCGCATTTTATCCGTCGGGCAAAGTTAAAAGCTTTACGATATGGAACAGAGATACTATTTCCGTGCCGACAAAATACGGAGAAGTGGAAAGTAATTTCGGATTCGATCTTACGGAAGACGGAAAACTGAGATCCGTTGAGCCTTCATTTGGGGCAAAACTGGAGACGGAGAAAGGTGTGATATATCCTTTTGATACCGATAACTACCGTCTGAGTGCCGAGAACAATTCCCTTGTTTTTGATGAGGAGGGGGATATTGTGAGCGTTAAGACATTAAGGACGGGACTTAAGGTTTCGGCCGGGGCCGGCATAATAAATATACGGGCATGTAAGGCACAGGACCCGTTGACCGGGTTTGAGAGACTGTTTCCTCTGAGTTTACATATCAGAGGGGGACTCGTCGAGGTAACCTGCCTTGATAAGATTAAAGAATCCTTTCCGGCGGATGAGGTTGAATTTATCTAAAAAATTTATGTCAAAAATCCGTAGTGAAAAATTAACTAAAAAAATCAGGATTTTAGAATATATAGGTATAAATTAACGAAATTTAAAAAAATGCCCACAAAAGACAAATTTTTGTGTATAATCGTTTGCGGTAAAATAGTTTATCGAAATATATAAAGAGAGGTTTAATTATGGATCACAGTGTAATCACAGACGAGTACCTTGCTAAAATGGACGCGTACTGGCGTGCGACTAATTATCTTGCTGCAGCTCAGCTGTATCTTTTAGATAATCCACTCCTCCGCGAGCCACTTCAGAAGGAACAGATTAAGAAGAAGATAGTAGGTCACTGGGGAACAGTTCCTGGACAGAACTTCATCTATGTTCATCTTAACCGTGTAATTAATAAGTACGATCAGGACATGATCCTTCTTTCAGGACCGGGTCATGGTGGAAACTTCTTCGTAGCAAACGCTTACCTTGAAGGTTCATACAGCGAAGTATATCCAAACATCAGCAGAGATATGGATGGTCTTCAGAAGCTTTGCAAGCAGTTCTCATTCCCTGGCGGTATCTCAAGCCACGTTGCTCCTGAGACACCTGGTTCAATCCATGAAGGTGGAGAGCTTGGTTATTCAATAGCTCATGCATTCGGTGCTGTTTTTGATAATCCTGAACTTATCGCTGCTTGTGTAGTTGGTGATGGAGAGGCTGAGACAGGTCCTCTTGCAACATCATGGCAGTCAAATAAATTCCTTAATCCGATTACAGATGGTGCAGTACTTCCTATTCTTCACCTTAACGGATTTAAGATTTCTAACCCTACAATTCTTGCTCGTCTTTCACATGAGGAGCTTGAGGCATTCTTCAAGGGTAATGGATGGAAGCCTTACTTCGTAGAAGGTTCAGATCCAAAGGAAATGCATAAGAAGATGGCAGAGACTCTTGACATCGTAGTTGATGAGATCAAGGCTATCCAGAAGAATGCAAGAGAGAACAACGACGCTACAAGACCTGTATGGCCAATGATCGTTCTTCGTACACCAAAGGGATGGACAGGACCAAAGGTAGTAGACGGAAACAAGATCGAAGGTTCATTCCAGGCACATCAGGTACCTGTAATGATGGATAAGCCTGAGCATATGCAGATCCTTAAGGAGTGGCTTGAAAGCTATCATGCAGAAGAGCTCTTCGATGAGAACGGTGCTCTTATTCCTGAACTTCAGGAGCTTGCTCCAAAGGGAGACAGAAGAATCGCTTCTAACCCACATGCAAACGGTGGTAAGCTTCTTCATGACCTCAGACTTCCTGATTTCCGTGATTATGCTGTTGACGTACCTACACCAGGATCAGTTGAGAAGCAGGATATGATCGAGCTTGGTGGATACATCAGAGACGTATTCAAGCTTAACGATGATCAGAAGAACTTCCGTATCTTCGGACCTGATGAGACAATGTCAAACCGTCTCAACAAGGTATTCGAGGTAACAAACAGAGATTGGAACAACCCAATCGAAGAGGGAACAGATCAGTTCCTTGCAGCTGACGGACGTGTTATGGACTCAATGCTTTCAGAGCATATGTGCGAAGGTTGGTTAGAGGGATACATCCTTACAGGTAGACACGGATTCTTCGCTAGTTACGAAGCGTTCATCCGTATCATTGACTCAATGGCTGCTCAGCATGCTAAGTGGCTTAAGGTATGTAACGGACTTCCTTGGAGAAGACCTATTGCATCACTTAACCTTCTTCTTACATCAAACGTATGGCAGCAGGATCACAACGGATTCACACATCAGGATCCTGGATTCCTTGATCATATTTCTAACAAGAAGGCAGACGTTGTAAGAATCTATCTTCCACCAGACGCTAACTGCCTCCTTTCAACAATGGATCACTGCCTGAAGAGTAAGAACTATGTAAATGCTATCGTTGCTAGTAAGCACCCAAGACCACAGTGGCTCACAATGGAGCAGGCTGTTAAGCATTGTACACAGGGTATCGGTATCTGGGATTGGGCATCATCAGATAACGGAGACGATCCTGATGTTGTACTTGCATGCTGTGGTGATACACCTACACTTGAGGCTCTTGCTGCAGTTGATATCATGCACAAGGAAATGCCGGATGTTAAGGTTCGTTTCGTAAACGTAGTTGACCTTATGAGACTTGAGCCAAAGGATAGACATCCTCACGGACTTTCAGATGTTGATTATGATACAATCTTCACAAAGGATAAGCCGATCATCTTCGCATTCCATGGATATCCAACACTTATCCATGAGCTTACATATACAAGACATAACCATAACATCCATGTTCATGGTTATCATGAAGAAGGTACAATCACAACTCCATTCGATATGAGAGTTCAGAATAAGATTGACCGTTTCAACCTTGTAATCGCTATGATCAACAACATTCCATCACTTGGAAACAAGGGAGCATTCCTTGTACAGAAGATGAAGGATAAGCTTGTTGAGCATAAGACATACATCCACGATGTAGGTATCGATATGCCTGAAGTTGCAGAGTGGAAGTGGACAGGTCTTAAGTAATATAAGACAATACAACAGAACTTTAGTTCGACAATAGGGGAGCTGCTGTTAGGCGGCTGAGAGGAGACCATAAGTCTCGACCCATAACCTGATTTGGATAATGCCAACGTAGGGATATAAATGTTCAAGTAACGGATATGTCACTATGTGGCATATCCGTTCTTTAGTTTTCCGGCGGCGAATCGGGAGCACCACTTTCCGTCGCTTAAATAAAACGTCATTTTAAAGATATTTAACAGGAGGATGAAAACATGACGAACGAGAATATCGCAGGCGCTGAATCAAGAAATTACACAACACAGATGGATGCTGCAAGACGCGGCATAGTAACTCCGGAGATTCAGCTGGTAGCAGAGAAGGAAAAGATGGACGTAGATAAGCTTATGAAGCTTGTAGCAGAGGGAAAGGTTGCAATCCCCGCAAACAAGAATCATAAGTCACTCAATGCCGAAGGTATCGGAAGCATGCTCCGCACCAAGATAAATGTAAATCTCGGTGTATCAAGAGACTGCAAGGACTACGACATCGAGATGGAGAAGGTCATGAGTGCCGTAAACATGGGAGCAGAGGCTATCATGGATCTTTCCAGCCACGGTAATACCCAGCCTTTCAGAAGAAAACTTACCACAGACTGTCCTGCTATGATAGGTACGGTTCCGGTATATGACAGTGTGATCCATTATCAGAGAGACCTTGCTACACTTACAGCAAAGGACTTCATAGATGTGGTACGTCTTCATGCAGAGGACGGAGTTGACTTCGTAACACTGCACTGCGGTATTACAAGAAAGACCATCGAACAGATAAAGAAGCATAAGAGAAAGATGAACATCGTAAGCCGCGGAGGAAGCCTTGTCTTCGCATGGATGAGCATGACGGGAGAGGAGAATCCTTTCTACGAGTACTATGATGAGATCCTGGATATCTGCGAGGAGTATGATGTTACGGTTTCTCTCGGAGATGCCTGCAGACCGGGATGTCTTGCGGATGCAACCGATGTTTGTCAGATAGAAGAGCTTGTTCGTCTTGGTGAGCTTACAAAGCGTGCCTGGGATCATAACGTTCAGGTTATGGTTGAAGGACCGGGACATGTTCCTCTTGATCAGATTGCGGCCAACATGAAGGTTCAGAGCACAATCTGTATGGGAGCTCCTTTCTATGTTCTCGGACCTCTTGTTACGGATATAGCTCCGGGATACGATCATATCACTTCAGCCATCGGCGGAGCCGTTGCAGCCATGAGCGGTGCTGCATTTCTCTGCTATGTAACTCCGGCTGAGCATCTTGCTCTTCCGAATGTAGATGATGTTAAGCAGGGAATCATTGCTTCCAAGATTGCAGCTCATGCAGCTGATATCGCAAAGGGTATACCGGGGGCAAGAGATATAGACGATAAGATGGCAGATGCCAGAAGAGTTCTTGACTGGGATGCACAGTTCGAGTGTGCACTTGATCCGGAAACAGCAAAGAACATCAGAGACAGCAGAAGACCGGAGGATGATCACAGCGAGGCCTGCAGTATGTGCGGTAAGTTCTGTGCCGTAAGAAGCATGAATAAGGCACTTGCCGGAGAGATGATAGACATACTTTAAAGCGGATTTTCGCACAAAACAAAAAGCTTGAACACTTAAGATAAATCGGGCATAATGGAAGTATATTGTATTTCGATTATGCTCGGTTTTTTATTTAGGAGGTTATAATATGGCAGTAGAACGTATAACAGAAGCACAGTTTGACGAAGTAGTTTTAAAGAGTGAAGTTCCTGTACTGGTGGACTTTTTCGCCGAGTGGTGCGGGCCATGCAAGATGATGGAACCGGTACTTAATCAGGTTTCGGAAGAGATTTCGGGAGCAAAGATAGTTTCCGTTGATGTGGATGATGCGGAGAGACTTGCTATAGCTTACGGGATATCTAATATTCCATGCATGATACTGTTTAAGAACGGTGAGGAAGCTGACAGAATTATCGGAAGAGCTCAGAAGCAGAAGATCATCGATACGATCAATGCTTAATAAACTGTAGTAATAATTTGGGGGAATCGGAGAGAGATAAGATGATAGATGTTCTCATAATAGGTGCCGGACCTGCGGGGCTTTCGGCGGCTATATATGTTGAGCGTGCTGGTAAGCATGCGGTATGTCTGGAAGCCATGACTGTTGGCGGCCAGATAGTAAATACGCCGGATATAGCAAACTATCCGGGAATTAAAAAAGTAAGCGGATTCGAGTTTGCCATTGGACTTTCGGAACAGGCAACGGAACTGGGAGCCGATATAGTCTACGAACAGGCTGTAAAGATCAGAGAGATCGAAGAAGACGGCGAAAGAGCATTTTCGGTATTAGCGGAATCCGGAAAAGAGTTTACGGCAAGATCCGTCATCATAGCGACAGGTGCAAAGAACAGACGGTTGGGAATAGACAGAGAAGAAGCCCTTACGGGAAGAGGTGTTTCTTACTGCGCAACCTGTGACGGTGCATTTTTCAGAGGAAAAGATGTGGCTGTTAACGGCGGTGGAAATACCGCTCTTGAAGATGCGCTGTTCTTAGTTAACTATTGTACAAAGGTTTACATAATTCACAGAAGAGATGAGTTCAGAGGCGAGCCGAAGAACCTTGAAGCTGTGAAGAGTAAGCCGAATGTGGAATTTGTACTTGATTCGACCATTACCGAGCTGAAGGGCGACAGAAACCTTGAGGCTGTTGTGGTAAAGAATAAGAATACGGGAGAACTTCGTGAAATCCCTGTAGCGGGACTTTTTATAGCAATCGGACAGGAACCGGATAACGGTGCATTTGCGGATATGGCTGCAATTGATGATAAGGGGTACATCATAGCGGATGAGAGCTGTACTACAAGAATCCCGGGAATTTTTGTAGCCGGAGACTGCAGGACCAAGACCGTCAGACAGCTTACAACGGCAGCTTCGGACGGAGCCGTAGCGGCTCTTGCGGCATGCACATATATCGGTTAGCGATAGTTAAATATCTGCTTTAATATTTTGTAAAAAAATAGTATGATATAGGCAGACGCTTGTAACGGTCTGTTTTGGGGAGGTACTTATGGATTTACAGAGTTACGTAGATGGCATGGGGGCCATGACATGTGTCGTTTCGGTTGAAGATCTGGGTGATGGCAAATACGGTAAGATCAGAATAGTAGCCGGAAATGAGGCCTATATTGATTCTATAGAAAAGCCTGCTCCGGGAGCGGAACTTCTGGTTCAGAAGTTTGAACCGAATTCGGAGTATACGAATTATCTTACAAGAGATCTTAACTTTGAAGCTGCATGTTACAGAGCTGCAGTTGAGAGAAAATGTCTTCATTCTTATGCAAGACCGGATCGTATGGAAGGCATATGGTTCAATATGATCTTTCTTCCGGTAAATTATGAAGAAGGAAATCTCCGTTACTGCACATATACCATGGAGATCAATTTTACACCGGACTCGGAAAATCTTTCGAGTACGGCAGGTGAGACTGCGGCCAAGGTTCTTGAGACCTGTATAAAGCTGAGAAGCGCGAAGGATTTCAAGGAGACCATGAATGAGGTTATAGATGATATCAGAGAGATATGTTCGGCTCAGAGCTGCGTGATACTTCTTACAGACAGTTATGAGAGAAAGTGTTCCATTCTGTGTCAGTCTCTTTTACCGGACAGCGGACTTCGTCGGATGGATGATATTCTGAGCGACGGTTTCTATGAGATGACCGAGACATGGGATGACCTTATCGCGGGAAGTAACTGTATCATAGTTAAGAATGATCAGGATTTTGAGGTCGTTAAAGAGAGAAATCCTGCATGGTATGAGTCTATAACATCTGAGAATGTAAAGAGCATAGTTCTTTTCCCACTCAAGTTCAGAGGAGATCTTCTGGGTTATATCTGGGCATGCAATTTTGCACCGGAAGACGCACAGAAGATAAAGCAGACTCTTGAGACCACTACATTAATCATCGGTTCAGAGATAAGTAATTACCTTCTGGTTGACCGCCTGAAGGTGCTCAGCTCCAAGGATATGCTTACAGGAGTTATGAACCGTAACGAGATGAATAACTATGTGGACAAGCTCAGTGAAGAAGAGGAATCGGAAAACTCCGTAGGCGTTGTTTTTGCGGATCTGAACGGCCTTAAGAGAATGAATGACGATTACGGACACAATGCCGGCGATAAGCTTCTTAAGGATGCGGCAAAGGCTCTTGAGGAAGTGTTTAAAACAGAGGAAATCTTCAGAGCCGGAGGAGATGAGTTCTCGATCATTATCATCGGAATCTCGGAAGAGGAACTCATCAGAAAGGTTGAAGAGGTCAGAGAGGTTTCGAAGAAGTATGACAGCGTAAACTTTGCTTTAGGCGAGTGCTATTATGCCGATAAGAGAAATGTACGGCTGGCACTTAAAAAGGCTGATGAGCGCATGTACGAAGATAAGAGACTGTTCTATGAGATGCATCCGGAATTAAAGAGACATTCCTGATGAAAACAGAATCGGAATTAAAGAGACATTCCTGATGAAATAAAGATTGACCAGATAAAACCGGCACCTGCTGAAATCCTTTGGGGAAAGGGAAATGTGGGGCCGGTTTTTTGAATAATGTGAAGTGTTTGAAGAATACCGGGGGGACAAGTTGGATATACGCGAAACTGACGGCATAACATTTCTGGATTATAACGGAAATGACACGGCAGACGGAGGTTATCATGATGTATGTAACAGCCTTCTGCAGCAGATAAAACATGTGGAAATGAAGTACAAAGATCAGCTTGCGGGTCTGAAGCTCAGGAAGCAGAAATTGAAGGAATCCATTGCAGATGATGTCAGGGCAAGCATCATATGCCTGCTTATCATCGCCGGACTTGTGGGATTTACCAAGTTTCTGGAACTGGTAAGATGGTCAGGGATTTTTGCAATCATTTATGTATTTATAAAGCTCCTGCTTCCGGCATCGGCAGTGGTGATACTGTTCTTCTTTCTGCCTGTATATTTACGGAGACTGGATCTGAACATAAGAAACAATCATATCATGAACGAACGGTTTGATGATGAAATCTTATTGGGCAGAGATGTGGTAACTTTCAAACAGGAAGAGAGACATATAAAGGATCGGCTTCGGGAGATCAATCTGGCAAGAGAGGAGCATGACAAGGTCGAAGAGTCCTATCTGGGAAGGTTTGATGAGGAATGGGATGATGTCATACTTGAGGATGTATCCCGACTCAGAAAGGTCTCCGTATACAGGGAACTTTATGCTCGCGGGATAAAGAAGGACAGTGGCGTGAAACAGGCCTGGATAGGAGTTACGGTGTGTCTTCTTGCCATGTTCGGAGCGGTTATACTGTTAGCGTGAAAACGCCTTCTGTATTTGAAAGATTTTCGATATTTTAGTATAATGTTAGTAGGTATATGCTACTTCGTTTGTGAAAAAAACGAGAAGCTTTACCCTCTTCCTGAATATGATCATCTGCCTCGTGGTCGCAGCTTTTGCGGACATGGTTTATCATTACTGGTATGTTCATGTGACTGACGGAAATTATATGTGGGTATATATATCCAGGATCATATACCATACGGCACTTTTTGCGATACTCTTTTCGTATGTGGCATACATAATCGAACTGATGCATCTGGAAATGTACAGAAAAGTACCGACCATGGTGGTTTCGTCGATACTGTTTGTCTCGGTGGTTGCACTTGATATAGCTACTACAGGAGCAAAAAAGGGATTTAAGATATTCCCTGACGGATCCTATCAGAAGGGATTCAATGTTTTCATGCTCGGATACGTGGGATTTGTGGCTGTTTCCCTTTTCCTCATGGTTGCCTTCAGAGAAAGACTTTACAGACAGATCCTTCGAGGTTTTTACGGAACGATAATCGTTGCATTCCTGCTTCTGTATATTCAATCAAGATACGAACAAGAATCATTTACTGTATCGACATTCCTGTTCCCGATAATAGGTATGTTATATCTGGTTCATTCCAATCCGTATGACATGGAACTGGGTGCGGTAAGTGCCAGAGTTCTGGAGGATATGGTCAGATATAATTATGAAAAGGGTGTTGACCTTGTTATGATGAGTCTGTATCTTCCGGATTATGACAGTGAATCCTCAAAGCTTCCGGAAGTAGTGCAGAGAGCAATCAGAAGAATATCCGGAGAGTTCTTTAACGGAGCGGTTCTTTTCCAGGTTAGTAAGGGACATGTTATCCTTGCCGCAAAGCGAAACGCCAACAAAGATCCGGAAACCAGAATAGAGAAGATTCTCAATGCATTTAATGAGAATTACGAAAAGATGCAGCTGGATTATAAGATCGTCATAGGCGAAAGTCTGGCAGAGCTCGGTATAAAGAACGATATTACCGCCCTTATCATCAGTGTTCATCGACATATGGAGACAAATTCGGTTCACAGGATTGATAAAGACGATGTTGAAAAGTTTAAGAAATATGAGTATATTCTTACAGAACTGGCGGATATTGTAAGAGGCGGAAATCTGAGAGATCCGCGAGTACTTGCATATTGCCAGCCTGTATATAATATAGCTACGCAGAGATATGATACGGCGGAAGCGCTGATGAGACTTAAACTCCCGGATATCGGAATGGTATTTCCGGATCAGTTCATACCTCTTGCGGAAGAAAACGGATACATACATTACCTTACAAAGGTAATTCTTCAGAGAACCTGTGATGAGATAAGGTATCTCGTAAAAGAGAATTATGATGTAAAGCGTATTTCGGTAAATGTTTCCGTTTTGGAAATGCGAGATGATAATTTCATATCGGATATCGAGCAGGTCATTTCCGACAGCGGAATCCCTAAAGAGAAGATAGCTATCGAGATCACCGAATCCCAGAACGACGACGATTTCCGAATCGTGAAGGCTAAGGTGGATAAGCTTAAGGAAATGGGATTAAAAATCTACCTTGATGATTTCGGAACCGGATACTCCAACATGGAGCGTATCATGGAACTGCCGTTTGATATAATCAAGTTTGACAGATCGCTGGTTCTTGCCAGCAGTTCCGATAACAGATCCGAGAAGATGGTAGGAAGCCTGGCGGAAATGTTTTCCGGCCTGAATTATTCGGTTCTTTTCGAAGGAATCGAGACAGATGCCGATGAGAAGAGATGTACGGAGCAATCCGCATCATATCTTCAGGGATATAAGTATTCAAAACCTATACCTATCATGGATTTAAAGAAATTCTTTACGAAGCTTGAACAGGAGGAAGATCATGCCTGAGAAAAGCATACTGGAATTAGTAAATAGTATTTATAATTCAACAACGGTGCTTGATTTCGGCGCACTCTTCAGTGACGGAACCCCGCAGTTTGTATCACCGGCGGAGCCTCTTCCCGGAGATACGGTTGTTATCAAATTCAGAACCGCAAGAAATAATGTAGATGACGTTTATCTTGTAACAGACACAGAAAAGCTTAAGATGCAGCACAGCAGCTGCGATAAGATATTTGATTATTACACTATAGAGATACCTGAGCTTTCCGAAAGGCTCAGGTATCATTTTGAGGTTCATTCCGGCAGACTGATCGTGTGTTATAACAGAGCGGGCTGCTGCCGTGAAGCCGCTGATGATTTTGAGTTCACCATAGTACCGGGATTCAAGACTCCGGACTGGGCGAAAGGAGCGGTATTTTACCAGATATATGTGGATCGTTTCTGCAACGGTGACGAGAGTAACGACGTGCTTACGAATGAGTACAGTTATCTGGGCCGCCATGTCCAGAAGGTGGATGACTGGAATAAGTTGCCTGACAGCATGGATGTCGGAAACTTTTACGGCGGAGACCTTCAGGGAGTTCTGAATAAAATGGACTATCTGAAGGATCTGGGAGTTGATGTTATATATTTCAACCCGATCTTCGTATCACCGTCGAACCATAAGTATGATATTCAGGATTACGATCATATAGATCCGCATTTCGGAAAGATCGTCAAGGATGAGGGAGAACTTCTTCCGTGGGATTCCAACGACAATACCACCGCATCCAGATATATCAGCAGAGTTACCGATCCTGCGAATCTTGAGGCGTCCAATCAGCTCTTCATAAAGCTGGTAAAGGAGGCTCATAAGAGAGGCATCAAGGTAGTGCTGGACGGCGTGTTCAATCACTGCGGTTCCTTCAACAAGTGGCTGGATAGAGAAAGAATATATGCGGATAACCCGAATTATGAAAAGGGTGCATACATAGATCATGAAAGTCCTTACAGAAGCTTCTTTAAGTTCAACGATCCTTTTGCTTGGCCGTATAACGGAACCTATAACGGCTGGTGGGGACACGATACGCTTCCGAAGCTCAACTACGAGGAGTCGGAAAAACTTCATGACTATATAATCGAGATAGGAAAGAAATGGGTTTCTCCTCCTTTCAACGTGGACGGATGGAGACTTGATGTGGCTGCGGACCTGGGTTATACGGAAGAGTATAATCACCGCTTCTGGAGAGATTTCCGTGATGCGGTGAAGGAAGCGAATCCGGAGGCCATAATACTTGCCGAGCATTACGGCAATCCGAGAAGCTGGCTTCAGGGTGATGAGTGGGATACCATCATGAATTACGGCGCTTTTATGGAGCCTATTACATGGTTTCTTACAGGCGTGGAGAAGCACAGCGACGAGTTCAGAGGCGACCTTATGGGAAATGCGGACGTATTCCGCGGAACCATGAAGAATTATATGGCATGCATGCTTTATAACTCGCTTTACGTATCCATGAACGAACTTTCAAATCATGACCACTCCAGATTCCTCACAAGAACGAATCACAGAGTAGGACGTATAAATACCCTGGGACCTCACGCTGCGGATGAGAACGTAAACAAGGGAATCTTCAGGGAAGCGGTTGTCTTTCAGATGACCTGGCCGGGGGCTCCGACAATCTACTACGGAGACGAGGTGGGAGTGTGCGGATGGACCGATCCGGACTCCAGAAGAACATTTCCATGGGGACATGAGGATATGGAACTGCTGAACTTCCATAAGGAGATGATCAGGATTCATAAGAAATATAAGTCGCTTCTTACGGGAAGCGTTAAGTTCCTTCACGGAGAATATAAGTGCATAGCTTACGGAAGATTCAACGAAAAAGAAGCTGTGCTTGTAGTATTAAATAACGATTATTCGGATAAAACGCTGAGACTTCATGTTCGTGAACTCGGCGTGCATAACAGCAGAAATATGAAAAGGATCATGCTTACGACAGAGGAGGGATTCGTTCAGGATGACCAGACAAATGTAGTCCAGAACAATGTCCTGACCATAACCATGCCGAAGATATCGGCGGCTGTCTATGTCTGCAAATTCTGATCATATGACATAGGTGTACCTTTATGGAATTCAGATTACATTCGGAATATCAGCCTACCGGTGATCAGCCACAGGCTATCGCAAGGCTGGTAGAAGGCTATAAAAACGGCAGCAAACATGAGACGCTGCTGGGTGTAACGGGATCCGGTAAGACATTTACCATGGCGAACGTTATAGCGCAGATTCAGAAGCCGACCCTCATTATCTCCCATAACAAGACCCTGGCGGCTCAGTTATACGGTGAGATGAAGGCGTTCTTCCCGGAAAATGCAGTTGAATATTTTGTATCGTATTACGATTATTATCAGCCGGAGGCATATGTGCCTTCGACTGATACTTATATTGCGAAGGATTCGTCCATCAACGATGAGATCGATAAACTGAGACACAGTGCTACATCCGCTCTGATTGAGAGAAAGGATGTTATTGTCGTGTCTTCCGTATCCTGTATATACGGTATAGGAAATCCGGAAGATTATAAGAACATGATGCTTTCCCTTCGCCCGGGAATGACACTGGACAGAGATGATCTGATAGGTCAGCTTGTGGATATGCAGTACACAAGAAATGAAATGGACTTCAAAAGAAGTACCTTCAGAGTTAAGGGAGATGTGGTGGATATAATTCCGGCCAGCAAGTCGGATGAGGCCATCAGAGTAGAGTTTTTCGGAGATGAGATAGACAGACTTTCCGAGTTCGATCCGCTTACGGGAGAGATAAAGAGAGATGTGAATTTCTCAAGTATCTTCCCTGCTTCTTACTATGTTCTTGCACCTCACAAGATGGAGGCTGCTCTTAAGGAGATAGACGAAGAAAAGGAAGAGCGCGTAAAGTGGTTCAAGGCTCATGATAAGCTTCTTGAAGCTCAGAGAATCCGCGAACGTACCGAGTATGATATTGAAATGCTCCGCGAGACGGGATTCTGTTCCGGTGTCGAGAACTATACAAGAATCCTTGCAGGCGGAAAGCCGGGAGATCCTCCGGACACACTGGTGGATTTCTTCGGAGACGATTATCTGATCATCATAGACGAGTCTCATATCACGCTTCCTCAGATAAGAGGAATGTTCGGAGGCAACAAGTCCCGTAAGCAGACTCTTATAGATTTCGGATTCAGACTTCCTTCGGCTATGGATAACAGACCGCTGAATTTTGAAGAGTTTGAGCAGAGAGTCGATAAGATACTTTATGTATCGGCTACTCCTGCGGATTACGAAGAGGAGCACGAAGAGGTTCGTGCAGAGCAGATCATAAGACCTAC
>CACZHN010000003.1 GCA_902780985.1 uncultured Lachnospiraceae bacterium
TCGCCGAGAAGTTTAACGATCCTGAGCTTGCAACTATGAGAAATGTAGCCGGCGAGCTTGAAGGCTCCATGAAAGCTATGCGATATGCGGTTGAAGCCGGAGCAAAGGAACTCGATATCTATTATGATTACGAAGGAATCGAGAAGTGGTGCACCGGAGCATGGAAGACCAATAAGGACGGAACAAAAGCATACAAGGCTTTCTATCAGGAGATAAGCAAGAAAATTAAAGTGAATTTCCATAAAGTAAAAGGACACAGCGGAGACAGATATAACGATGAAGCTGATATCCTTGCTAAGGGAGCATTAGGCATATAATCCATATCGAAATATAAAAAAATTAAGCCGGTTGATCATCCAATCAACCGGCCTTTCTTTTAGCTGTTTAAGCATTCGATTATAGGAACGATGTACTTTCTGTCCGACAGGTCGTTGGAGTGTGAGATCATCTTGATCATTGCCTCGTCGTCCTCTGTCTTGTTCTTCTTTGATTTAAGCATTTTAGCGTACATCTTCATCATAAGTCTTGATGATACTGACATTTTCTCATAGTTGAAGCCGCCCGGGCAGTAGAATATTCTGACCTGCTTATGCTCCTCCTCTGTGAAAACTTTCTCTAATAATGGATCCACGTGAGGGCTGTCCATAGGACTTCCGCCGACACAGAAGGTGATGAGTTTCTTTCCCTTCCATCCGCTGAGCCTCTCTTTGAACCAGCTGAGTTTGCTTATCCCCCCTGCACAAGCCCAGCCGCCGAATATGATGGCGTCGTATCCGTCAAAATTTTTCTTTTTTGCTTCGTTCAGTTCGAAGCAGTCTGCTTTACTTTCCTCCGCAATCCATTTTGCATATCTTTTTGTAAATCCTGTCTGCGAGTTATAAATTACTGCCGTTTTCATACCCTTAACCTTTCGCCTTCATAAACTAGTCTGCAATGATTTCCGGTTCAGGATATTCTGTTCCGAATGTTTCAACTGTTACTGTCTTCATAACCTGAGGCTCAACCGGCTTGTCAGCCCAGCCTGTCTTTGTAGTAGCGATTCTGTCTACCACATCCTGTCCTTCGATAACCTTACCGAAAGAAGCGTACTGGCCGTCGAGATGAGGTGATGTTTCATGCATGATGAAGAACTGTGATCCCGCACTGTCAGGTCTCATGGAACGTGCCATTGAGAGAACTCCTGTTGTGTGCTTCAGGTTGTTCTCGAAACCGTTGGCTGAGAACTCGCCCTTGATGGAATATCCCGGTCCGCCTGTTCCGCGTCCGTCAGGATCTCCGCCCTGGATCATGAATCCCGGAATTACTCTGTGGAAGATAACTCCGTCATAAAACTTCTTGTTGATCAGTGAGATAAAATTGTTCACTGTGTTAGGCGCGATTTCAGGATAAAGCTCAGCTTTGATCACCGAACCGTCAGCCATTGTGATGGTTACTACCGGATTTTGCATAATATTACCTATCCTTCCTTTATTATTCAGAAAAATTTATCACATGTTACTATAGCATATTTCTGCCTAAAAGAGTATAGTACATAACTATTGAAAGTTACAATGGAAGATATTATTAAGAATGATTAACAGGGAAAATCATTATGGAAATCGATAAAAGCGGCCTTCTGATAGGCTCAGATAACAACATCATAAAAGCGGCCGAGGAGCATCAGCCCGAGAAGGCGAGACTGATCAGGAAGATCGTCGAGAGAACCGTACTCAGCCTTGTGGCATTTGCGACATTTCTCCTTACCTTCGGCCTCATATACCTTTGTTCAAACTGGGATCATCTTACCGTCGGTGAGATAATCTATCATATAAAGAGCCCTCTCAACGGAGCCAGTGATAGTTCCGTATGGCCTATCATACTGTTATGCGTGCTCCCTTCGGTAGTGGTTGTGATCGGACTCAATATCCTTGCAAACCTCAGAAAAAAGAAGAAAATGCTTTGGAGAACCATGACTCTGGCTCTGGCAGCCGTTATTCTGGTCTGCAACGTATACAGCTGGAGCAAGCTGGAAGTTGTTGATTATGCCGTATGCCAGATGCATAAGTCTGATTTTATAGAGAAGAATTATGCTAATCCGTCAAATGTAAGGATTACATTTCCTGAGCAGAAGAGAAATCTTATATACATTTACCTTGAGTCTATGGAAGTTACTTTTGCCGATGAGGCAAGCGGCGGTGCATTTCCTAAAAATGCAATCCCCGAACTTACGACTCTCGCAATGGAGAACACCGATTTCTCCGGAAACAGCGGAAAGCTTGACGGTGCTGTATCAATGAATGATACCGACTGGACAGTTGCGGCCATGTTCGCTCAGACCAGCGGACTCCCGCTCAAGATCCCTGTAGATCAGAATGAGATGGTTTACTTCAACAAGTTCTTCCCGGGAGTTACTTCACTGGGAGACGTACTTGAGGATAACGGATACAACAACGTTCTTATGATCGGTTCGAATGCCGAGTTCGGCGGAAGAAAGAACTACTTCACACAGCACGGTGATTACGAGATAAACGACTATATCTGGGCAAAAGAGGAAGGACTTATCCCTCAGGATTATAAAGTCTGGTGGGGATTTGAGGATACAAAGCTCTTTTATTACGCAGAAAATAAGCTGAAAGAGCTTTCGGAATCGGATGAACCGTTCAATCTGACTATACTTACTGCGGATACGCATTTCGAAGACGGGCATAAATGTCCGAGATGTCCGGGCAATTTTCCGGGTAACAGATATGCGGATATCATGAACTGCTCATCGATTCAGGTCGATCAGTTTGTAAAATGGTGCCAGAGACAGGATTGGTACGAAAATACAACCATCGTCATCTCGGGAGATCATCCGACTATGGATAAGAACTTCTGTGATGATGTTGATGAGAATTATCAGAGAAAAGTATATACAGCCATCATTAATCCGGCTGCGGAGGTTGAAAATCCGGACAGAGTAAGACAGTTCTCGACCTTCGATCATTTCCCGACAACCCTTGCGGCACTGGGCTGCGAGATTGACGGAAACAGACTGGGACTGGGAACAAATCTTTTCTCGTCTGAGGACACGCTTCTCGAAAAATACGGTTATGATGATTTCAACCGTGAACTTAAATACAGATCGGACTTCATGAAGAAGCTGTTCAAAAAAAGCAGATAACAAGTTGTGTTCGCTTGAAATGTATAGTATTATTATTCCGTAGGTTAAAACTTCACTATATATTTTCAGGAGGGGACGATGAAGAAAGTCTGTTTAACAATTTTATGCGTATTATGCATGATCATCTGCTCTGGTTGTATGAGATTCGATACAACTCTCGATATTAAGAGCGACGGAACGGTTGACGTTTCCATGGTTTATGCGGTTATGAACATGGATACAGGAGACGGTACCGATCCTACTGAGAACGAATCGTATGACGAGGCTATGTCCGAACTTGCAGAGCAGGGCTGGACAGCAGAGAAGTACAATGAAGATAACTATATAGGTTTCAAGTGTTCCAAGAAGGGACTTCCTCTTGATAACCTTCAGGAAGCTCTTCAGGGTGCAGAAGAGAACATGGAAATGAACGAAGGTGGTTTAGTCATTACAAAGGACGGAAACAACTATGTTCTTGACTGGGATGTTCTCGGAGAAGAAGGAAATGAAGAGCTTGATGATTATAAGTCATACTTCAGTACATACGGCGGATACATGCAGGTTGTTATCAAGCTTCCTAGCAAGCCGAAGGCAAGCAACGCTACATCTACAGAAGACGGCGGAAAGACTCTTATATGGGATCTTCTCACACTTGAGGAAAACATCCATGTTGAGTTCAGCCTTTCAATCTGGGGTACGATCATTAAGTGGGGCCTTATAGCTCTCGGCGCAATAATCGCAATAATTGTTATTATATTAATAATCAAGAAGGTTACCGCAAACAAGGGCGCAGCTCCTCAGGGCGGATTCGATCCGAATATGCCACAGGGCGGTTATGATCAGGCACAGCAGTACGGCCAGCAGACATACGATCAGGGTCAGCAATACGCACAGCAGTATGGTCAGCAGGCATATGATCAAGGTCAGCAGTATGCACAGCAGGGATACGATCAGGCACAGCAGTACGGCCAGCAGGCATATGACCAGGGTCAGCAGTATGCACAGCAGGGATACGATCAGGCACAGCAGTACGGTCAGCAGGCATATGATCAGAGCCAGCAGTACGCACAGCAGGGATATGATCAGGCACAGCAGTATGCACAGCCTCAGTATCAGGATCCATCAAATAATCAGCAATAATCCTTCTTGACTTTGAAGTGGCTGAATTGTAAACTTAATATGTTGTGTGACTGACGGATTAAAGTGGAGTTTACCACGGGGAGCACAACAGGACTATTGATTAACCGGCCGTCTGGGTTTATAGCCCAGGCGGCCTTTTTGTACACATGGGTTGACGTAATATCTAAATATTATTTCAAAGGAGAATGAACATGAAGAGACTGAATCTTGCAGAAGAGTTATCAGCAACAACTTATCCGGGAAGAGGAATCGTTATCGGAAGAACACCTGACGGAAAGAAGGCAGCTATTGCTTACTTCATCATGGGACGTTCAGAGAACAGCCGTAACAGAGTCTTCGTAACAGAGGGAGAAGGCATCAGAACAGAAGCTTTCGATCCTGCAAAGCTTGAGGATCCGAGCCTCATCATTTACGCACCTGTAAGAGTTCGCGGTACAGATACTATCGTAACTAACGGTGACCAGACAGATACAATTTTCGAAAACATGGATCAGGGCGATACATTTGAAGAGTCTCTCAGAAATCGTGAGTTCGAGCCGGATGCTCCGAACTACACACCTAGAATTTCAGGTGTGCTTCACATTGAGGGCGATTATACATATGAAATGTCAATTCTTAAGTCAAACAACGGTGATCCTGATCAGTGCCTGAGATTCACATTCGGATACGATAATCCGCTTGCAGGCGAGGGACATTTCATTCACACATACATGGGCGACGGCAATCCGCTTCCAAGCTACGAAGGAGAGCCTACACCTGTAACAATTCCTACAGATGATCTTGATGAGTTTACAGATATTGTATGGAAGTCTATAAATGAAGATAACAAGGTTTCGCTTTTCACACGTTTCATCGACATCGAGACAGGAAAGTACGAGACAAAGATCGTAAACAAGAATCAGTAAAACATTTTAAGGAGAAGATAAAATGAAAGAATTGGAATTAAAGTACGGTTGTAACCCAAATCAGAAGCCTTCAAGAGTTTTCATGAAGGGCGACGGAGAGCTTCCTTTTACAGTAGTAAACGGTAAGCCGGGATTTATAAATCTTCTTGATGCATTCAACGGATGGCAGCTTGTTAAGGAACTCAAGAAGGCAACAGGACTTCCTGCTGCAACAAGCTTCAAGCACGTTTCAAGATTTACTGGGTTGATGATATGGGCGAGCTTTCAGCACTTGCATCAGCTTACGCAAGAGCAAGAGGCGCTGACAGAATGTCTTCATTCGGAGATTTCATTTCTCTTTCTGATGTATGCGATGCTGATACAGCTAAGCTCATCAAGAGAGAGGTTTCAGACGGAGTTATCGCTCCGGGATATACAGACGAGGCACTTGAACTTCTCAAGGCTAAGAAGAACGGAAATTACTGCGTGATCCAGATAGATCCTGATTATGTTCCGGCTCCGCTTGAACAGAAAGATGTATACGGCGTTACATTTGAGCAGGGAAGAAATGAGCTTAACATAGATGAGCATTTCTTTGACAATGTGGTTACAGCTGCAAAGGATATCCCTGAGGCTGCTAAGATCGATCTTGCTATCGCAATGATCACACTTAAGTACACACAGTCAAACTCAGTATGCTACGTAAAGGGCGGACAGGCTATCGGTATCGGAGCAGGTCAGCAGTCAAGAGTACATTGTACAAGACTTGCAGGTGACAAGGCAGATAAGTGGTTCCTTCGTCAGGCTCCTCAGGTTCTTAACCTTCCTTTCAAGGATGATATCAGAAGAGCAGACAGAGACAACACAATCGATGTATATATCAGCGATGACTATGAGGACGTTATCGGTGAGGGCGAGTGGCAGAAGTTCTTCACTGAGAAGCCTGCAGTATTCACACGCGAGGAGCGTAAGGCTTGGCTTGCACAGAATACAGGCGTTTCACTCGGATCGGATGCATTCTTCCCATTCGGCGATAATGTAGAGAGAGCTCACAGAAGCGGTGTTGAGTATATCGCTCAGCCGGGTGGCTCTATCAGAGATGATAATGTTATCGAGACATGCGATAAGTACGGCATCGCAATGGCCTTCACGGGAATCAGACTTTTCCATCACTAAAAAGATATAGATAGTGTGAAAATTCATACCCTATATCTTGTATTTTACGAGAATTAGTGATATTATTCTCTGTAATCATAAAAGAAGGTTTTATGTATTTGATTATTAAGGAGGGTTTTCATGGATAACAATTATAACAGCAATGATTATTATCAGAATACAGGTGCTGATGAAAGCGTAAACAAGTACCGCCTCAACCAGAGCAGTTCTGATATTAATCTTAACGGTGAGCAGAGCACACCACAGCAGAATACTTACAACACAAATCCGTACGGCGTCCATACGGCGGACCGGACCCATACGGCGGTAACGGCGGATTCTACGGCAACCAGCAGCCTGCAGCAAGATTTGCTATGCCTGCAGCAAGCGTTTCCGATGCACAGATGAACGACATACTTGTAAAGAGCTTCCTTATCATGTTTATGGCGCTCCTTGTTACAGGTATCACAGCAATCATCGCAGCACAGGCCGATTTCATATTCAGAATCGGTGCAGCCGGAATAATCGTATGTTTTATAGGTGAACTTGCACTTGTATTCGGCGCAACAGCAGCTATGAAAAAGAACAATGTTATGATGTCAGCAGTTTTATTCTTCCTGTACTGTGTAGTTAATGCTCTGACGCTCTCATGCATTTTCTATGTATACGAGTTAGGTTCAATAGCTCAGGTATTTATTATCACAGCTATCGTATTCGGACTTATGGCAGCAGTAGGATACTTCACAAAGATGGATCTTACAAGAATCGGCAATATTCTTCTTATCGGACTTATCGGAATCATCCTCGGTTCGATCGTAAACATCTTCATGCATTCATCGGGACTTGATATGTTCCTTACAGTTGCAGGTATCCTTATCTTCTTAGGACTTACAGCTTACGATGTACAGAAGATCAAGAAGATGGCTGTATCAAATATCGGCCTTGATCCAATGATCATCGGTCTTTACGGAGCTATGGAGCTTTATCTTGACTTCATCAACCTGTTCCTGAGACTTCTCAGAATCATGGGTCGTGCAAGAAGATAACAGCATAACGAAAGTTAAATATTCAGCAGACGCAGTGCCGCGTGGTGTAAAGCCTCGCGGCACTTTTTTTAGGGTTTTCAATTAGGGCGTTTTTTTGCTATAATATACATTGGTTTACTTTATTTACGGGTAATCCGATTCCATTCGGGGGGATATCCATTTGCTGCGTTATGATGATTTAAACGAAATATCGGACGGCCGACTGTATTCTGAAAATGATATGGTCAAGGCCGACACCCATGGCTGCAACGGCTGTTCTAAGTGCTGTGAGAGCGATATGGGCAACAGCATCGTGCTGGATCCGTATGATATATATAATCTTACAAAGGGTACGGGCAGGAGCTTCGATGACCTGCTTGTGGCTTTTCTTGTGGAACTGAATGTGATAGACAACATAGTTCTGCCTCATATCAAGATGGATAAGGGGTGCGGTTTTCTTGATGAAAACAAGCGCTGCAGCATCCATCAGTACAGGCCTTCCATATGCAGGCTTTTCCCGCTGGGCAGGCTGTACAACGACAAGGGATTTGATTACATTCTCCAGACAGGGGAGTGCGTCATGGAGAACCGTTCCAAGATCAAGGTGGATAAATGGCTCGGGATCGAGGATCGGGAGAGACATACCACATTTATCAACAAGTGGCACAGGTTCCTGAAGTTTGAGAGAAAGAAGATATTTGAGATCGGGGAGAGAGCCGGCAACGAGATAAATCGTCTGAAGACCATAACCGAGCAGGATCTGATCGTGTATGCGGGCATTGTGGGCGACACGGAAGTCCTTGAAGAAAAGGGCGTTGAGGGCTACAGAGACCGGAAATGCGAGGCGTTCCGACAGGATGCGGATAACGCCGAAAAGGAAGTCATGAAGACAGTGCTTCGCATACTGTATATGACACCTTACGATCATGAAAAGGAATTTTATGCACAATTTGACGAGAGGATGAAAATGTGCCTCTCGGAGCTTAGAAGGATAAACTAGAAAGATAATCAGATGGAAAAGAAATATAAGAAACTGTTATTCAGCCGGGTGTTCATGAGCTTTGTATTCATATGTATACAGGTTGTATGGATGCTTGTGTTGTACCTTCAGGTATACCAACTGAATAAAATATTCGATAGCATTATCCGAATACTCAGTATCATTTTCTGTATCTACATCATTAATCGTAAGAATCAGAAAGTAGAGTACAAGGTTATTTGGATAATCATCGTACTTATTTTTCCTGTGTTCGGTGTTCCTTACTACATGCTCTTCGGAGATAAGAAACCGGGCAGAAAGTTCCAGAAAAGAATAGATGCCGCTGATGATAAGTTCAGAAAGTACTACAATCAGGATACGGCTATTCTCTCGGAAATGGCACACGAGAAGAGAAGGTCGGCCATGACCTCTAAATACATTTTAAATGACGGAAATTATCCGGTATTTAAGAATACCAGAGTTGATTATTATAAGTCAGGCGAAGAACTTTTCGAATCCATGGTGGCTTCACTGAAGAAGGCGAAGAAATATATCTTCCTCGAATACTTCACCATAGAAATCGGACATGTATGGAATACCATACTGGATATACTTAAGGAGAAGGCGGATGAGGGCGTTGAAGTCAGGATAATGTATGATGACTTCGGTTCCATAGCATACCTTCCGAAGCATTATCCGAAAGACCTGGAAGCGCTTTCGCCGAATATACATGCTATAAAGTTCAATAAGGTTGTTCCGTTCTTTTCACCTTTCATGAATAACCGCGATCACCGAAAGATGATGGTTATAGACGGTGAGATCGCATTTACGGGAGGAATCAACCTCAGTGACAGATATATAAATATAAACAGCCCTTACGGTCATTGGAAGGATGCCGGTATAAAGGTTGAAGGCGAGGCTGTAAGAAGCTTTATCCTCATGTTCCTGGAAATGTGGGAAGCCATAGTTCCGAAGACTTTTGATGATGCGACCGTAAAGGGATATCTGAATCATGTGAATAAACATATCAGAAGCGAGGGCTATGCTCAGCCTTACGGTGACGAACCGTTTGACGATATCATGCTGTCTGAGAATATCTATCTGGAAATGATAGCTCAGGCAGAGAGGTATATATTTGTATTCACACCTTATCTTATCCTCAGTGATGAGCTTACCACTGCCTTCTGTCTTGCGGCAAAGCGAGGCGTTGATGTAAGGATCGTGGTCCCGGCCATTCCGGATAAGAAAGCTGTATACAGAGTTACAAAATCGAATTACAGACATCTCTTAAAAGAGCATGTCCGTGTATATCAGTATACTCCGGGATTTATCCACTCCAAGTGTCTTATGATCGATGGTCAGAGGGCTACGGTGGGTACCGTAAATTTCGATTACAGAAGCCTGTTCCTGCATTTTGAAGACGGACTGTACTTTGCCGAAAACAGAGCGGTGGAGGAACTGGAACAGGATATGAGAGAAACTTTCAGAGAGTGTCGCGAACTGGGCGAAGGAGACAGAGGAAAGACCATGGTGGGACGACTGGTGGATTCCGTGCTCCACGTTATAGCGCCGCTTCTGTAAAGATGATTAAGGACAAGATATGGATAAGAAATATTTGGTTGCCATGAGCGGCGGCGTAGACAGCTCCGTGGCAGCGCTTATAGTTAAGAACAGCGGAATAGAGCCGGTGGGAATAACCATGCGACTTTATGATAACGAAAGAGCGGGTATGTGTGATACCAAGACCTGCTGCTCCATGAAGGATACGGATGATGCCAGAGCCGTAGCGGCAAAGCTGGATTTTCCCTACTATGTGGTAAATTTCACCGAGGGCTTTAAAGAAAAGGTAATAGATAAATTTGTACAGACCTATATAGACGGGGCAACCCCGAATCCATGTATAGACTGTAACAGATATATGAAGTTCGGCGCGCTGCTGGAACGCGCCAAGCAGTATGGCTGCGAGAAGATAGTGACCGGACATTATGCGAGAGTTGTGTTCGATGAGAATCTGGGAGAATGGTGTCTGCTGAAGGCAAAGGATCCTTCCAAGGATCAGACCTATGTACTTTACTTCCTGGATCAGGAGCAGCTGTCATATCTTTATCTTCCTCTCGGGGAGATGACCAAGACGGTGGCAAGAAATCTGGCGGAAGAAAGCGGACTCATCAATGCGGATAAGCCCGACAGTCAGGACATTTGCTTTGTACCCGACGGCAACTATGCCAGAGTCATTGAAGAGGTACTGGAGAGAGCCGTAGGCGAAGGAGACTTCGTGAACAGTGCGGGAGAAGTGCTGGGAAAGCATAAAGGTTATTATCACTATACTATCGGACAGAGAAAGGGCCTGGGCATATCGGCCAAGGAGCCTTTATATGTAACGGATATCATTCCGGCAAGCAACACGGTGGTCCTCGGCAGTAACGACGATCTTTTCACAAAAGAGGTTGAAGCCGCGGAATGGAACTTTATTAATTCGGCCGATGCAGAAAAGACTGAGCTGAAAGTTTCGGCCAAGATCAGATATCGCGCAAAGGAAACTCCGGGAGTTCTTATAAGAACGGGAGAGGACAGAGTAAAGATGATATTTGACGAACCCGTCAGAGCGGTGACCAAGGGGCAGTCACTTGTAGCTTATGACGGAGAGAGAGTAGTTGGTGGAGGCGTGATTCTATAATGATTTCAGCGTGGGGCTGAAGGAAAGAACCGCAGGGTATTTACGTGTATTACAGGAGGAACGGCTAAATGGAAGAAAACATCAAGGTTGGAAGAAACGTTAAGAAGTTTGCGAGAGAGCATGAAACCGTCTGCAGGCATGCTGATTCTGTAAGAGTAGGACTCTACGATGAACTGGGAGTAAAAAGAGGACTTCGCGATAAGAACGGAAGAGGCGTTCTTACCGGAGTTACCAACATTTCCGAAATAATCGCATCGAAGGAAGTGGACGGAGTCAGAGTTCCGTGTGACGGACAGCTCTGGTACAGAGGATACAATGTCATGGACCTGGTCAAGGACTTCGGGTTCAAAAGGTACGGCTTTGAAGAAGTTACATATCTTCTTCTTTTCGGAGATCTTCCTACCAAGGAACAGTTAGACGAATTTAAAGAGATTCTGGGATCTCTCAGAACGCTTCCGAAGAATTTTACAAGAGACATTATCATGAAGGCACCGAGCCAGGATATTATGAATTCCATGACTAAGTCAGTACTGACACTGGCAGCATATGATGAGAACGTATCGGATCTGGCTATTCCGAATGTACTTCGTCAGTGCCTCATGCTTATAAGTGTATTTCCTATGATGGCAGTATACGGATACTGCGCATATAACCATTACGAATGCGATGAGAGTATGTACATCCACAGACCGGATCCGGACCTCTCCACAGCTGAGAATCTTCTCAGAATGCTGAGACCGGATAAGCAGTATACCAAGCTGGAAGCTCAGGTTCTTGATGCTGCACTGGTACTTCATATGGAGCACGGCGGCGGTAACAATTCTACATTTACCACCAGAGTCGTATCCAGTGCGGGTTCGGATACATATTCCGTTATCGCGGCTGCCCTTTCATCCCTTAAGGGACCGAAGCACGGCGGCGCAAATATAAAGGTCATGAAGATGATGGATGATATCAGGGAGAATGTTCCTGATTACGATGATCTGGAAAGACTTGAGTACTATCTCGAGCAGATAGTTGATAAGAAGGCTTTCGACAAGGCAGGACTTATCTACGGTATCGGACATGCAATCTATGCCATCTCCGATCCGAGAGCAAGAGTCTTCAAGAAGTTTGTTGAGAAGCTTGCAGTCAGCAAGCATCAGGAAGAAGAGTTTAAGCTTTACAGCAATATCGAAAAGCTGGCACCTGAAATAATCGGACGCAAGCGTAAGATATATAAGGGCGTCAGCGCAAATGTGGACTTCTACAGCGGCTTTGTATACAGTATGCTTGATATTCCGGTGGAACTGTATACACCGATCTTTGCTATAGCAAGAATCGTAGGATGGTCGGCACACAGAATAGAAGAGCTTATCAATATGGATAAGATCATCAGACCGGCTTACCAGAGCATAGCACCGGAAAGAGATTATATTCCGTTTAAAGACAGGGTTTAAATGATGTGACTAAAGGGGGAATTGTCAGTGAAGAAAAATCCTAAGAAAGCAGCATTAATAGGACTTGCCGCATCAGTGCTTTTCGGCGCCACCGCTTGTGCGGAACAGCCGGCACCGGATGCTGTATACGGTCCGCCATCATCGATGGTAACTACGGAAGATAATGAACTTACAGGGGTTTACGGTCCTCCGGTTGAAGAAATTACGGAAGATCATAACGAAACGCCTACGGTTTACGGTCCGCCTGATGATCAGATCACAGTAGAGGACAATGAACTTGAGGACGTTTACGGCCCACCTGTAGATGAGGATTAAAGATGAAATCAGATTCTGAAATAATCAGATGGATGATAACATGTATGACCATAGGGCTTGTGATTCTCGTCATTAACGGCGTGACTCACAATCCCTTTGCTGCGCTGGAATACGTAGTACTTATTACGGCGTGGTGTATCAGTGTGAGAAACAGAGTAGTTGCGACAAGAGTTCGCCAGCTTTTTACGGCGATTTCCGCACTGCTCCTTTTCCATTGGTTTATAAAAGATATCAAGTACAGCGCATTTATCGGCGATTATAATATGATGGCCAGGATTTATCTCTGGTATATGTATTATATTCCGCTTATCTATATACCGCTTATTTCGTATTTTATATCGGATTGTATAGGAGTCCGCAGCCGTGAGAGCCGTGTCAGAAGAAAAGGCTGGCTGTTTATCGTTGCCGGTATTCTGTTCTTAATGGTTTTTACAAACAATTTTCATCAGTTCGTCTTTAAGTTCAAAGACGGCGTCATCAATGAGAAATACTACTCCTATAACATCGGATACTATATAGTTCTGGTATGGGCCGCAGGAATGTTTGTTGCAGCACTCTATCAGATAATCAGCAAATATATTTATACCAAAAAGGTATATCATATAGCATTTCTGTGCTTCCCGCTTTTACTTATACTTGCTTATGTGCTTCTTTCCGTCAGCGGTTTCAGGCTGGGACTGAGAGAATTTATTACCATTCCGAATATATTCTGTATATGTATCATTTGGTTCTGGGAAATCTGTCTGCAGACAGGTCTTATCCGAAGTAACTATAATTATGACCGCATCTTTGAGAAGATTTCCGTAACTGCCGAGATAACCGACGAAAACGGACATGTCTTTTACAGAGCCGGAGATTCCGAGGGAGTCCAGTTCCAGAGGAGCGGTGAAAATGCAACGGGAAGCCTTACATCCGACGGCAGAATCATCAGAGCTTCTCATGTAAAGGGCGGATATGTTTACTGGATCGATGATGTAAGCGAAATCGTGAAAATCGAAGACGAGCTTCGTGATATCAGAGAGCATCTGTCCGAAGAGCACGAGATCCTGGTGGCGGAGAAACAGCTGAAGGAAGAGGAGCTTACCCTTCTTACCAAAACCAGAATATACGATATGATCTCGGAAAAGGTCAGCCCGCAGCTTCGAAGAATTGAAAGCCTTCTGGACTTTCTGGAGTCGAACTACGATAAGAGACTTCTGGCTGCTCTCTGTATACTTACGGTTTACATAAAACGAGTCAGCAACCTTCTTATGCTGGCGGAATCCGGAGATTATCTGGATATCAGGGAACTTGAACTTTCCATTAAGGAATCCTGTGATTACATCAGCCTTTACGGTGCCGAGTGTGACAGATTCTTCAATGCCGACGGAAAGGTCAAGTCAGAGAAACTTATTGAAATGTATGACTCCTTTGAGGAGTTGATCGAAAAGAATATAGAGAATCTGCAGGATGTGCGAATAGAACTGAACGGCAGTTTCGGAGAGGCAGGTGATGCTGTATGTTAACCTTCGGTGAACTGAACGACAGACATGCGGCCATCCTTATATCGGTAGTACTGCTTCTTGTGGTTCTTATAGCAATTCTCTTCGTATTGAGTGTTGTTGAAAAACTCAGCAAAAGATATATTGTCATGAGCGGAACCTTTCTCATGTTCGAATTCGCATGTTACTTCGCTCTTTACAGATGCTATTACAGAATTGGCGTAAAGGGATTTCCGTTTATAGTATATGTGGTGGATAACATTCCGGCGATTCTCCTGATCATCCTGACCATACTGGTTGCGGTACTGACATTGTCATGGATCTTTTTCTTCATCAGATGGAACAAGACCCATGTGACAAGGGCATCGGTAAAGGATGCGATAAACGATATGGAAGCCGGTATCGTATGCTCCAATGAGATAGGTGTTCCGGTCATGGTCAACATGAACATGGAATATCTCTGCGAGTATATTACCGGAAAACCGCTTCTTAACGCCAACAGGCTGTGGGAGGTCATAGAGAACAACGAACTCCGCGAGGGATTCGAAGTTTTGGATCAGGGTAATTCGGTGCTGCTTAAGATACCCGATGGCAGAATATATAAGCTTAACAGAAAGCAGATAAGAGTTGACGAAATCCTGCTGAACGAGCTTTTTGCCACTGAGATCACAAACCTCTACAAAGCTTCCATGGAGCTGAGAGAGGGAAATGAAAGACTTGAGCAGATGAACAGCAGAATGAGGAATCTGAATGATACCATCACCCGAGTAACCATCGAGCGTGAGATACTGAACCTTAAGATCAAGGTTCATGATAATCTGGGACGACTGCTTCTCTCCGCCAAGAGATATCTGATCTCGGGAGAAGGAAATCTTGAGGAAATCATTTCCGACTGGAGAGAAAATATCCGGCTCATTGACAGTGATCTGGATCCTAAGGGAACGGATGATTATAAACTTATGTTTAAGACCGCAAAGGATGTGGGTGTAAAGATAAACGTTCAGGGAATGCTTCCGCAGGATGCGGCCAGAAAGAAGCTTGTGGCAACAGCCATGCATGAATGTATAACCAATACCATAAGGCATGCAGGCGGAGATGAACTGTACATTAACATAGTCAAGGAAAACCCGATGATCTTGGAATTTACCAACAACGGAAAGCCTCCGGAGAGCAAGGTAAGACTTACAGGAGGCGGACTGGATATGCTGAGGAGCATGGTCCGGGATTACGGTGGAGATGTCCGTGTGGAATCATCACCGGTGTTTAAACTGATCGTGGAATTATAGAGGAGATGTATATATTGATAGGAGGGCTTATACGATGAGTGACAAGAAGTACAGAGTAATTATCGTTGACGACCAGAGCATATCAAGACAGCTTTTTGAAAGCTTTATACAATCGGCCGATGATTTTGAACTTGTTTATTCGCTTGATACTGCTAAAGTTGCCGATACTTATTGTGCAAGGGGCGGCATAGACCTGATCATTATGGATGTGGTCATGGCTGACGGAACCAGCGGATTGGATACCGCAGCCCGTATAAAGAGATCATATCCGGGGATTAAGATCGTTATAGTAACTTCCATGCCGGAAGTAAGCTACATTGAAAGAGCCAGAGGTATAGGGGTTGAAAGCTTCTGGTATAAGGAGGTTGAGGGAGAACCTCTTCTCAGTGTGCTCAGACGTACAATGAACGGGGAAAGTGTCTATCCGGAGACTACACCTGTACTGGAACTGGGCTTCATAAAGAGTACGGAACTTACGGAAATGGAACTGATGGTGCTCAGGGAACTGACCACAGGAGCAGGCAATCAGGAGATAGCCGACAGACTTATGGTCTCCGTAAATACCATCAGAACCCACATTCAGCATATGCTGGATAAGACCGGATTTTCGAATAGAACAGAGCTTGCCATAGAGGCCAGAGTAAGGGGGATTGTAATAGCCGATAGGTAGATATGGGGCTTATCTCACAAGTGAGAACGCATATTAACTTATGCCACCGGTGTCCTAATATCATACATTTGGATTATACTAAGTAGCAAATTAATAATATATAATTAGAACAGACTTTTTTATTACAAGGGGGTAATGAAACATGGGACTTTTTGATTCTAAGAATTGTGATATTTGTGGTGAAAAGATAAGCCTGCTTGGTAATCGTAAGGTTGAGGACGGAAATGTATGCAAGAACTGTGCAGCAAAGCTTTCGCCTTTTATGTCCGGAAGACGTCATACAACACTTGAAGATATCAAGAGACATCTTGAATACAGAGAGCAGAACAAGCAGTCTGTAGCTCAGTTTAATCCAAACATGGTTCTGGGAAATAATACAAAGATCTATATCGATCAGAATATGGGATGCTTCGCAGTTTCCAGAGACAGAGACTGGCGTTCGAAGAACCCTGATATTATCCCGCTTAATCAGGTTTCCAACGTTCATACGGAAGTTAAAGAGAATAAGAGAGAGCTTTACAGAAAGGATGCTGAAGGACATAACGTAAGCTACAATCCTAAGCAGTATGAGTACTCATATGAGTTCGAAGTAGAGATCAACGTTAATTCTCCTTACTTTGATGAGATTAAGTTTGAACTTTCCGATTCATCAGGCAGACCGAAGAATCAGTTTGATGCAACATATCAGAATCTTCAGATGCAGGCTAATCAGATCCAGCAGGCTCTTATGTCCGGTATGGGCGGCGGCATGGGTATGGGAATGAATCAGATGGGAATGAATCCTATGGCCGGCGGCATGAATCAGATGGGCATGAACCAGATGGGAATGAATAACATGAACGGAATGAACCAGATGGGCATGAACCAGATGGGAATGAACAACATGAACGGTATGAACGGCCAGATGGGCATGAATAACATGAACGGAATGAACCAGATGGGCGGCATGAACAACCAGATGGGAATGAATCAGATGAACCAGATGGGTGGCATGAATAACGGAATGAATCAGATGGGAAGCACTCTTAACAGCATCGGCAACATGATGAACGGCGGTGTCGGCGGAGTTGTAGGATCTGTTATCGGCGGAATTGCCGGAGCAGCAGCTGACGGTCTTGCAGGAAACAGCATGGGACCACAGAGCGGAATGGGCCAGCAGCAGATGGGCGGCATGAATAACCAGATGGGCATGAACCAGATGAACAACCAGATGGGTGGTCAGATGGGTGGTCAGATGGGCGGAATGAACGGCCAGATGGGAATGAATCAGATGAACCAGATGGGCGGCATGGGCCAGGCTCCACAGATGCAGGCATGGACATGTCCTTTCTGCGGAACACAGAATCAGGGCAATACTTGTACCGGATGCGGTCAGGCAAGAGGCTAATGAATTAGAATAAAACAATATGTCAAAAATGGTCCGGTATCAATTTCGATATTGGACCATTTTTGCTGTATTAAGCGTTGACTTTATATGTTATAATATTGCACGGTTTAGGGAATAAAATATTTATATATGGGAGAAACAGGAATTGATTTGTCCGTATTGTAAAAGTGAAATACCGGATTTAAGTGATGAATGCTTTGTGTGCGGTGCGGATCTTTTGCCTAAGTCGGTGTCGGAATATTACACCGATATGGATGATGTCAAGGAAGTCGATGAGAATCTTTATAAAGAGATCAATAAAAAGAGAGGAACCGACGATGATGCCTTGACTCCGGCACAGAAAAGAGGAATCGTCATAGCGGCCGCCATAGGCCTTATTTTGGCGCTTATCGCACTGGACGTGTTCCAGATACTGCAATATAACATCGGAGCGGGATATGAGAAAAAAAAGGCTTATATCGTAGGCGTTCATTACATTGCCAAGGGCAGGACGGAAAGAGATAATCTTACCACCGACTGCATGGTGGCTTATCCTTACAATGATGAAGTCCTGAACGCTCAGGTAAAGGCGGGATTTCATTACTGTATAGGCGACCAGATCACGGTTTATGTGGGACCTGACGGAAAAGCATATCATTTCGCCTTTTCTCTCGGAGACATATTGCAGCTTATCATAATCGCATGCTTTACAGCTCTGACTATAATAGCGATAGCAAGATGGAATAAGGGACCGAATGCGGACGGACACCTTGACAGAAGGATGCCCGGATACAACATGGGAAGCAACATGCAGGTTCGCAGAAACAAGAAATGGTGGAGATACTTTTAAATGGACAAGACTGAGATCAAAACAAGAAATCTTGATACACTGGCCGAATATCAGGCAAAGCTCTGCAAAAAGCCGGAGCTTCGCCAGCTCTTTCTGGAACTCACTTTGAAATGCAACGAGTTCTGTTTCCATTGCGGCAGCGGCTGCGGAAGAGATCTTCCGGACGGACTTCCGCTGGAAAAATACAAAGAGATACTGGATGAGGTTAAGAAAAACTTCGGAACAGATCTGCTTATAGCGGTTACCGGAGGAGAGCCTCTTCTTTACAAGGATTTCTTCGAGCTGGTGGAATATATACATAAACTGGGCTTCAGATGGGGCATGACCAGCAACGCAACTCTTATAACCAAAGAGGTTGCGAAGAAGCTTCACGATGCGGGTATGTTCAGCATATCCGTTAGTATCGACGGCCTTCCGGATACTCATGACAGATACAGAGGATTTCCGAGAGGATATGAGCTGGCTATGCGCGGCATTCAGAACATGATCGATGAAGAAAGCTGCAAACAGCTGATGGTCACCACGGTTGTTAATCATGAGAATATCGCGGAGCTGGACGCGCTCTTCGATATATTCGATAAAGTAGATATAGATGAGTGGCGTCTTACGGGAATCGAGCCTATCGGCAGAGCTATGGATCACCCGGATATGCTTCTCACACCGGAAGACAACCGACGTATGATGGACTTCATTCTTAAGAAGAGAGAACAGAAGCTTCCGGTTACATATTCCTGTACTCATTATCTGGGACTGGAATACGAGGCTGAGGTCCGTAACTGGTACTTCTTATGCAATTCCGGAGTCTATGCTGCCAGCATCATGGAAAACGGTGATGTAGGTGCATGTCTGGACGTTCCGAGAAACGAGAAGACCATTCAGGGAAATGTATACGAGACAAGCTTCACCGAAATATGGAAGAACAGATTCGAGATTTACAGAACTCCTCTGTCGGAACGAAACAGCAACTGCAAGGCCTGTCCTGAGGCCAAGTGGTGCAGGGGCGGTGCATATCACAGCTGGGACTTCGATGAAGAGAAGCCGAAGGTATGCATGAAGGGAATCCTCTTCGATTGATCTGACGGAATATTTTGCTGAACAGGAGATACATTGAAACGTGCTTTACTATAAACTGGCTTTCGGCGTTTTGTTTCTGCCGGGTACCATGATCTTATATCAGATAATACCGAAAAGGTTCAGATGGGCCGTACTGCTTCTGGCGAGTATGGCTTTTTACTCGACCTTCAGTGTAAAGCTTTTTATCTATCCGGTCTTTGCCGCTGCGGTAACCTACGGCATCGGCCTGTGGCTGGAGAAGCTTGATAAGAACAGAAGTGCGGCAATCAAGGCGGTTACCGGTGAGAATCCGGACGGCAGCCCGAAATCCAAAGACGATATCAAGAAAGAAAAGAACGGGATTAAAACAGGATATACAAAAAAGAGCAGGGCTGTCCTCTTACTGGGAGTTGCGGCTCTGCTTTTAGTGTTGCTTTATCTTAAATATACGAACTTTTTCATTGAAAACATCAATAATATATTAGAGGCTGCGGGAAGCGAAAAGCAGTTTGATCTTAAAGACCTGTTGCTGCCTCTGGGTATATCTTTCTATACCATGCAGGCCATCGGATATATGGCGGATGTATATTGGAAGAAAGTCGGAGCGGAGAAGAATCCTCTTAAGATGCTGCTCTTCCTCACATTCTTTCCGACCATTGTGGAAGGACCTATCGCTTCCTATACGGATATTCATGAGAAGCTTTTCGCAGGCGAGAGCCTTGACCCGGACAATGTGGTAAAGGGTTATGTGAGACTTTGCTGGGGTATCATGAAGAAGCTGGTAATAGCCGACAGATTATACCCTGCGGTAAATACCCTTTTTGACATGTCAAGAGACCCGCACGGCGCCGAAATCGTGGCAGCCGCTATTCTCTTTACGGTTATGGAATACATGGATTTCTCGGGCTGTATGGACATGGTAGTAGGCTGCGGAACAATCTTCGGAGTGAAGCTGCCTGAGAACTTTAAACAGCCTTTCTTCGCCAGAAATGCATCGGAATTCTGGAGAAGGTGGCATATATCACTGGGTGTATGGTTCAAGACTTACATTTTCTATCCGGTATCCATGAGTGGCCTTGCCAAAAAATGGGGCAAGTTTGCCAAGGACAGAGTAGGTAAGCATGCCACAAAGATGGTGGCATCCGCTATGGCACTGCTTCCGGTATGGCTGTGCAACGGACTGTGGCACGGTCCTAAGTGGACATACATTTTCTACGGAATATTCTACTTTGTCGTAATTATGATAGAGCTTATATTCGAGCCTCTGGGAGATAAGGTGCTGGAGCGCCTGAAACTCACAAGAGAGAATAAAGCGGTCGACATAATGCGAATCCTCAGAACCTGGATAGTTATCTTTGCGGGAGAGCTTTTCTTCCGTGCGGAAACACTTACCGACGGTTTTAAGATGTTCGGAGCCATGTTCCGTAACTTCAGCCTTTCCATACTTTGGAACGGCACAGCCCTGGGCTGGGGACTGGATAAGGCAGACTGGATAGTTATCCTTTTCAGCCTTATCATAGTTATCGTAATAAATGTCATCAGGGAGAAAGGCGCGGATATCACCGACAGCCTTCTTAAGAAACCGATGGCACTCAGATGGGCACTTACATTCGGCCTTATCTTTATCATTTTAATATTCGGTCTTTACGGACCGGGATATCAGGAGGTGGATCTCATATATGCAGGCTTCTGATAAGAAAAAAAGATGGATAGAGATATTTGCTTTCCTGGTGGTGCTTCTGGTACTTCTGAAGGTAGTTTCATACATTATGAACCCGATCAGGATGAATAAGCCGGACTGTGTAAATGAAAGAGACCGTTATGTGGCAGGCGCCCTGACGGAGGAAAAAGATTCCATAGATGTGGTGATCCTGGGAGACAGTGAAGCACTGGTACTTCTTTCACCGCAGATACTTTACGACGAAGAGGGTATATCCTCTTACATAGTAGGTCAGTCGGGACAGAGAATCAGCGAAGCTTACTACACACTGGAAGAACTGGTGAAGACCCAGAGTCCGAAGGTGGTACTCCTTGAGACCGATATGGTAGTCATCAGCTCCGATGAGAGAAGAGAGGCGTTGGGATCCTTCAATGCGGCATCCTATCATTATTTCCCGATATTCAGATATCACGGAATGTGGAAGGAAATGTACGGCATCACGGAACCACAGCACATGGAGCATTACAGAGGCTTCGAGCCGAGACCGGAACTGGATCCTTATGTAGGGGAAGAATATATGATCCCTACGGAGGAAAAGGAGACTCTTCTTCTTTCCACCGAGTACTACATGAAGAGGATGCTGGCACTCTGTGAGAAGGAAGGAATAGAACTTGTGCTGGTAAGCGCACCGTCACCGACCAACTCTAATTATGAAAAGCACAACGCACTTCAGGCACTTGCCGATGAGAAGAACCTGAAGTTTATAGATTTTAATCTTATGCTTGATGAGATAGGCATTGACTGGGATACTGATTCTCTGGACGGCGGCGATCACGTCAATTACAGCGGAACAGAGAAAATGTCCCGATATCTCATGACATTTTTGAAGGAAAATTATGATCTGGAGGATCACAGGGGAGACGACTGATGAAAAACGTACTGGAATATCTGGAAGCATCTGCGGAGAGACTTCCGGAAAAAACAGCTGTTATCGATGACAAAGAACAGTGTACATATAAGGAACTTAGAGATATATCCCGCATGATGGGATTCATCTTATCGAACAATGATCTGCAGGGATGTCCTGTAGCCGTAATGATGAAGAAGAGCGTTCTTACGCTGGAAGTATTCTTCGGAGCGGCTTATGCCGGAGGCTTCTACAGCCTTACGGATCCGGACTTTCCGGTAAGCAGACTGGAGCAGCAGCTGAAGGTTCTGCAGCCGAAGGTTGTTGTAACATTGGAAGAATATAAGGATAAGCTTGCGGAGGCGGGCTTTACGGGCAAGGTTCTGTTCGGTGATAAACTGAGGAACGAGGCGCGTAATATGCTGGGCTATCCGGAGATATCCAACGAGAGAATGTCCATAGACGCAAAGCTTGCGGCTATAAGGAATGCCCTTCCGGCAGATACGCCTTTATACTGCAACTTTACATCCGGTTCAACGGGAACACCTAAGGGAGTTCTGGTGGGACATGCATCCGTAATAAGCTTTATAGATTCCTTTACCGAGCTTTTCGGCATTACCGAAGAGGATGTACTGGGCAACCAGGCACCTTTCGATTTCGACGTTTCGGTTAAGGACATTTACAGCACCATCAGAAAGGGTGCTACCATGGTGATAATCCCTACCGCATTCTTCCGTTTCCCTAACGGGGTTATGGATATGCTGGAGGAGCATAAGGTTACAACCCTTATCTGGGCCGTATCCGCGCTGGTTCTTCTGAACCGTCTCCATGAGTTCATGTATAAGGTTCCGCCTTGCATCAACAAGGTGCTTTTCAGCGGCGAGGAGATGCCTGTAAGACATCTTACGGACTGGATGAAGGTTTATCCGGAGGCAAAGTTCGTAAATCTTTACGGACCTACGGAGATAACCTGCAACTGTACATATTATGAGATAGAAAATGTACCGGCACCGGAAGACAGGATTCCGTCCGGATATGTATTCCCGGGAAAGGTTATCTATCTTATGGATGAAGAAGGAAATATCATTCCTGCGGATTCCGAAAATGTAACGGGAGAGATCTGCGTAGGCGGCAATGAGCTTGCGTTGGGATATTATAATAACGAAGCGGCTACAAGCGCCGCATTTATCGAAAAGGAGATCGACGGAAAGACCGAGAAGATATATAAGACGGGAGACCTGGGATACAGAGAAGGCGGCCTCATATATTTTGCGGGAAGACGTGATTTTCAGATAAAGCATAACGGCCACAGGATTGAGCTGGAAGAAGTGGAGCGCGCACTGGCGGGACTTCCGGGAATTCAGCAGGCCTGCTGCATATATGACCATGAGAAATACAGGATCGTGGCATTTCTTGCGGGAGATTCGGATAAGAAGACGGTGGTTGCCGGACTTAAGGAGAAGCTTCCGGAATACAGCCTTCCGAATGTATATAAATTTATGGAGGAACTTCCTCTTACAAAGAACGGTAAGATCGACAGGAAAAAACTGAAGGAGATCGGATGAAGGAAAGAGAACTTATAAATAAATATAAGACACCTTTTTATCTCTATGATGAACCAATCCCGGAGAAAAGGACAAAAGATATGAGAGAGGCACTTCCGGGGATCGGACTCTGCTTTGCTCTTAAGGCGGCACCGGTACTTACCGGGGTTCTGGCACCTATGGTGGACAGACTCGAGGTATGTTCTCCGGGAGAGTACGAGATCTGCATCAGGAACGGAGTTCCTGCGGATAAGCTTCTGGTGTCGGGAGTCAACAAGACTTACGAAAGCATAAAAAGGATACTGAAACTGGGACAGGGCCTGGGATGGTATACTATTGAATCTCCGGAGCATTTTGATATACTGGACAGGTGTGCCGAAGAGGCAGGGGTTAAGCTTAACTGCTATATCAGACTGTCTTCGGGAAATCAGTTCGGCGTGGATAAGGATACCCTTGAAGCACTGGCGGAAAAGGTCATGGCATCCGGGAATCTGGAACTGGAAGGAATACATTTCTTTTCCGGAACCCAGAAGACCATAAAGAGAATCGAAGGCGAGCTTTCGGCGCTGGCGGAATACGGCGAAGTGCTGAAGAAAAAGCTGGGAACCGAGATAGGGCTTGAATTCGGACCGGGTCTCGGTGTAAACTACTTCGGTGCAGGTGAGGCCTCCGGACGTGATATCGAGCAGGCTCAGGCGGAAAAACAATTGCGCGAACTTGCGGAAACAGTTGACATTACGGGTATAAAAAGTGTATATAAAGATGTGACATTTGAATATGGCAGATTTATAGCTGCGGCTTCGGGAAGATATTTCACCGGTGTTGCGGATATAAAGAGAACATATGACGTAAACTATGCCATATTGGAAGGCGGTATCCATCAGCTTACCTACTACGGAAGCATGGCGGGTATGAAGGTACCGTTTATAGAGATGGTTCCTCAGGATGAAGGAAGAACGGGAGAGACCGCGGACTATGTACTTGCGGGTTCGCTCTGCTCCGTAAATGACATCCTGGTGAGAAAGGCAGCTCTTCCGGAACTTAAGAAGGGAGACACGCTTATATTTGATCTTGCGGGAGCTTATGCGCTTACCGAGGGAATAGGTATGTTCCTCAGCAGAGATCTTCCGGCTATCCTGATAAGGGATGCACAGGGAGAGGTAAGACTTGTCAGAGATCATATGGAGACCAACGGGATAAACGACGGTACTTCTAAGATAAGTTAAAAGTATTGAGAACAGGAGAATTATAATGGACAGATTACTTGAGATTCTTGAAGAGATCATTCCGGGTGAGGATGTGGAAAACTGCACCACTCTGGTTGATGATAATATCCTTGATTCCTTCGCGATCATTTCACTGGTTGCAGCACTGGAAGAGGAGTATGATATCGTAATATCACCTGCGGACCTTGTTCCTGAGAACTTCAATTCCGCAGAAGCACTTTGGGATATGATTTCCGAATTAACGGAAGAGTAGGATTCAAAGGCAGGATACGGGATGAGAATAATATCTCGCGAAGAAGCTGTAACAAGATTAAAAGATAATCGGGAAACCGAAGTCAGTATCTCCGAAAACGGAGTACCGGTGCTTCGGAGCCGGCTGCTGGCCGGGATTGAAGGATTTCATCACGGTTTTTCAACCCGGATCGGAGGCGTGAGTCAGGACATCTATGCCGAAATGAATGTGGGTCTGAAACTGGGAGACGTAAGAGAAAGCGTTCTGGAAAACTACAGGCTTTTGGGAGAAGCCGTAGGGTTCGAACCTTCAAGGATATCGGCTCCGGATCAGGTTCATGATACGGTGATCAGATGTGTGGGAGAGGAAGATGCCGGAAGCGGCATAGTGAAGCCTCTTCGCGCCGAAGGGATAGACGGGCAGATTACAGATACGAAAAAATTACCGCTCATAGTATACGGAGCGGATTGTGTACCGATGCTTTTTGTTGATCCGGTTAAAAGGGCAGTGGGGACTGCTCACGGAGGATGGAAAGGCACGGTCAGGGGAATTGCTTCCGGAATGGTGGAAGCCATGAAAGAGAGCTTCGGATCGGATCCGAAGGATATACGTGTGGCCGTGGGACCTTCTGCGGGGATGTGCTGCTATGAAGTAGATACGAAGGTAGCGGAAGAGTTTCAACGAGTATTCGGCGAGGACGAGGAAGTGGTAAAGCCCCGTTCTGCGGATAACATAAACGGTAAGTTTATGATCGATCTATGGGAAGCAAACCGAAAATTGCTTATCGAAGCAGGACTTATCAGGGAACATATATCGGTATTGGGAGTATGCACTATATGTAATTCGGATATGTTTCATTCTCACAGAGCATCAGGCGGTAAAAGAGGCCTGAATTGTGGGATAATCATGATAGGATAGTTATGGATAAGTTTATAATTGTTCAAAAAAAAGACAGAGAGAGCTTTATAAAAAAGATTAATAAGATACTCGACGCTAAAAGTGTCGAGTATCTTATTGTGCTTAATGAGAAGAAAAACTCGGACAGAGAGATCGTCCTGAGGATGATAGATGTACTGGACAGATATCCCGAGCTGGTACTTGTATCACCGAAGAAGCCTTTTAAATTCCCTGACAGAATGGAAGGCGTTATGATAAGGATCGCCGATGTAGGTGACCTCAGGATGAACCCGAAGCTGAAGTACAGTTATGAGGCGGACTTCCTGCTGAGACTTATCCATAAGAAGGAATATAAGATCCTTACCGAGACCGGTTACGTACAGACGGATATCGGTGACGGAAATTACAAGAACTTCTACGGTTCTTACGATAAGAGCTGGTACACGGAAGATATGGATTCTTTCCTGTTCCCGCTTATCGAAGATATAACAAAGAATAACGGTGGTGTACTTCCTTACATGCATCAGTATTTCATCATGTACTATCTTAAGTGCAGATTCGATGCCAATAAGGATAACAGAAACAAGCACGTTTTATCCGAAGAGGAACTGGAAGTATTTCTTGATAAGGCAAGGGAAGCCATGCAGTATGTGGAAGACCGAGTGATCATAGAAGACTCCGAGTATCCTTGTTATGCCAAGGAATATCAGCTCAGAAGGATGATGCTTACGATAAAGCATAACAATACCCTTCCGGAACTGGATATAAAGGCTATCAGAAAGAGAGATTCCAGACATTCGGGACTGGCTCTCTGCCTCGGCGATGCCATCGCATATTCGTCGGGACTTATGAAATGCAACGTTCTCCTTATGGATTATAAGGACGGATACCTGAGAATGGACTGTTCGGTCCCGGATGCATTTGATACGGAAAAATGCAATTTCCATTTTAAATGCAACGGCGTGAGATACGAAGTTGACTACAATAACAGCTATTCCCTGAGAAAGTATTTCGGAAGGACCGCATTTAAAAGGACTACTTTCAGTGTGAATATCCAGATCGACGGATTTATCGAAAAGGGAGCGGCTATAGGTTTCTATCTCAGCTACCACGACAGAGAGTATATAATCCCGTTTGAGTTTAAGTCCCACACCAGCAGGCTGACGGATTATCCGAAGAACTCCTACTGGCATTTCGGAAAATGGATGGCTACGACCGGCGATTATACGAAGCTGAGAGATCCGTGGGCTATTCCGACCAAGGAAAGCGCCTGCGACTGTATCGTTATCAAGAGATATAACGCGAAGAAGGCATACATCCGCGAGCTGAGGATCGCACTGGAACTGCTGCTGTCTTTCAGCATGCACCGTTTCAGATTCTATCTTCTGAGAAGCGCATGGCTTGCTACAAGACCGTTCTTTGCAAAGAAGAAGATATGGCTTTTCTTCGACAAGATATATAAGGCCGGGGATTCGGCGGAGTACCTGTATAAGTATGCCTGTAAGCAGAAGGACGGCATAAAGAAGTATTATCTGATCGATAAGAAATGTCCGGACTACAGGAGACTTAAGAAAGAGGGACTGCATCCTCTTGTAAGAGGCAGCTTCCTTCACAGACTGGTATTCTTAAATGCGGATGTGATATTCGCAACCAATTCTACGGTATTTGCATTTAATGATTATTATCTGGAGAATTCGAGATATATAAGAGGTATCCCGCATTTTAAGGTGGTATGCCTGCAGCACGGACTTTCCGTGCAGAAGATCGGACTGGCACAGCACAGACTCAGGGACAACATTTCCCTTTACTACTGTGCTTCAAAGTGTGAGATCAGGAATCTGGAGCATCCCGTATATAATTACGAGGATTATCCGACGAAAGAGGCAAAGGGTGCACGTAAGCAGGGAAGATCTGCGGTATCGAAGTATGCGGTTCTTCCGGGTTATTCGGCCCTCAGACTTACGGGTATTCCGAGATATGACGGACTGGTAAGCAAGGATAAGAAGCAGATTATGATATCTCCGACCTGGAGAATGCAGTCTGCCATGCCTGTTACCAAGAACGAAGGCGTGGAAAGAGATTATAATCCGGACTTTAAGAAGACGGAGTATTACAGACTCTACAACTCGCTGATCAACAATTCCGCGCTTATCGATGCGGCAAAGAAGTACGGATATAAGATCGTTTATATCCTTCATCCGATAGTCAGTCCGCAGAAGAAGGATTTTAAGACAAATCCTTATGTGGATGTGATAGCTTCTTCGGGAGATATGAGCTACGAGAAGTATCTTACGGAGTCAAGCCTACTGATCACCGATTACAGCGGTATTCAGTTTGACTTTGCATATATGAAGAAGCCGATAGTATATTACCATCCTCAGAGTCTTGAGGCTCATTACGAGGAGGGAACTTTCCACTATGACACCATGGCTTTCGGTGAGATAGTGGATGACGAAAAGGGACTTGTTCCGCTTCTTGTCGATTACATGAAGTCGGGATGTAAGATGAAAGATGAATATAAAAAGCGTGTAGAAAGCTTCTACGAATATCACGATCAGGATAACTGCAAACGTGTTTACGAGGATGTGATAAACGAGCAGAAGCTGTGGTAATTGTCTAACAATTATGTTATAATCAAGGTGATTTCGCTTTATTGTTTGATTTTTTATGGGGTATCTTGATTATTTGGAGGGTTATTAATGGAGAAGACGATTACTAACATGCGGGATCTGTCCAGATGTTTTGCTCGTGCGATGAATCTGGTAAGCCCTAAGATTGCAAACCATCATGAGCAGGTAGCTTATCTTTCCTGGCGTATTGCCGGTGAGATGGGATATTCCGAAGAGGAGAGAATTAAGATCATTTACGGCGCTCTTATGTATGATATAGGAGCGGTTATTCTTCCGGATCTTGAAGAGGGACAGGAAGAGTATTCGTTCAGCAGACTGGGACAGGCCGGAATGAGCTTTATCGGCGACATTTCCAGTATGAGATATGTGAGGGATATTTTCGATGAAGCACAGGTTCCTTACGATGAGAGACCGACATTTGGAGAAATGTCACAGGCGGCTGTATTTGCCGAGATAATAGAACTGGCTGTTAAAGTATCGGGTATGATAGATCCGAAGGCTGCAGCCCTTAATCAGTCGGAAGAAATATGCGACACCGTATCCGAGTTTGCCGGAGATATACTTCATACGGAAGTTATAGAGGCATTCCTCAGGGTATCAAAGAAGGAATATATATGGCTGGAGCTTCTGCATCAGCCGGAGGTTTTCCTGTCGGCCATATCCGATAATAACGATGTAACACTGGATCATGCGATTGAGATATCGAAGTTCATGTCCAGAATCATAGATTTCAGAAGCTCATATACCGCAATGCACTCCGCAGGAGTTGCGGCATCAGCGGTAAGACTTGCCGAGATCCTCGGAATGTCTGAAGATGAGTGTAAGATGATGATGATCGCCGGATATCTTCATGATGTAGGTAAGCTTAAGGTTCCGAAGAAGATCCTTGAGAAGAAAGACAGCCTCACCGATGAAGAGTTCAATATAGTTAAGGAATACGCTTACTATACACAGCTTCTTCTGAAAGATATTGCCGGATTCGAGCAGATAGGACAGTGGGCTGCACTTCATCATGAGAAACTCAACGGATACGGTTATCCGTTCGGACTTAAGGCAGACGACATCCCTATGGGTGCGAGAATTATTGCGGTAGCCGATATCTTCTCGGCTGTTGCGGAGATCCGTTCCTACAGAGACGGAATGTCCAAAGAGCAGGTTATCATGGCTCTCAGAGAGTATGTTGAATCGACGGCTCTTTCAAAGTATATCGTAGATCTTATGATCGCCAATTATGACGACATCTATCAGAAGAGAGAAGTAGAGACAAGTAAGGAAGGTGCTCGTTACTACGCAGCACTTGTGGACGCTGAAGAATAAAAGCCCTTTGAGGCATCAAAAAAGCAGGTATCTTAGATACCTGCTTTTTTATATGCTTTTATCTGATTTAGAAGTATCCCTGAGGATCTACATAGCTTCCGTTTACTCTGACTCCGAAGTGGAGGTGAGGACCTGTTGAATATCCGGTATTTCCGGAATATGCAATTACCTGTCCTGCTGAGATAACCTGTCCTGCGCTTACAGCGTAACCGGAAAGGTGATAATACATATGTGTCATACCGTTACCGCAGTCTACGATAACTGCGTTACCGCCGGTTCCGTAATAACCTACATAGGTTACGATTCCGCCTGCAGCTGCTACTACAGAACTTCCGATAGGACATGGGATATCGATACCTCTGTGGAATGATCCCCATCTAGGACCGAACGGTGAACTGATGCTGTATGATGTAGGCATCGGCCATACAAGACCACCGCCTGTATATACAGGAGCATTTGCATAAGCAATGGCACTCTGATCAACTCTCTGTGCATCACCGCCACTGGCTGTCTGAGCTGCTGCTGCGGCTGCTGCCTGAGCTGCGGCTGCCTGTCTTGCGGCTTCGAGAGCTGCCTGTCTGCGGCGCTCTGCCTCTGCCTCGATAGCGGCTATCTGAGCATCCATCTGCTGTTCCTGGGCTTCCAGATCCGAAATCTCGTCTTCTGTAAGATCGATGGCAGCTTCGTATTCACCAAGCTTTTCTTTCTTACCTTCCTGAACAACCTCAAGGGCTGCCTGCTCGCCTTCGGCTTCGGACTTAAGTTCGTTAACGTTGTCCAGCTGAACCTGTAATTCGTCTTCGTACTCGGTAATTGATGCCTCGATATCAGCCAGCTTCTGAAGTTCCTTCTGGTCATATGCGGAAACCTGTCCGACATATTCCGACTGGTTGATGATATCGTCGTAATTTCCGACTGACATCAGCGCGTCGATATAAGCTGTATCACCGTTTTCGTAAGCGAACTGGATACGCTCCTTCATGTTTCTGTACTGATTTGCCTCGGCAATGTATGCATTCTGAAGCTTATCCTCTGTGATGGATACGCCTGCCTGAATTGCATTTCTCTGCTGAGTGAGCTCTTCGATCTTTGCTTCGTATTCAGCTATCTGATTATCGAGCTCCTGGATAACTTCAACGATGTCATCCTTTTTAACGTTCAGGTCGTCCAGCTTAGCCTGGGCTTCCTTCTTCTTTTCTTCGGTTTTCTCTTTCTCACGCTGGATCTCTTCGATTGTCTGATCCGCATGAACAATTCCGGCTTCGTAAGTCGGTGCAATTGCAAGAGCCATCGTAACTGCAAGAATTCCCGCTGTCAGACGCTTGCGCATGCCGAATCTGAATTTTCTCATATACGATTTACCTCTGATAAAACTATTCGGTTAGTATCTGCATATAGGTAGAATATAACACAGATTTACATAACATAAAAGAGTTTATCACAAACTTAATAAATATGCAACAGTTTTGTAACATTTTCATTATGAGCCGCATCTTCGCATGCTTTCATGAGCTCATTCAGGTATCCGGATATCTTTTCCGGCTCGATTTCCATGTCTTGTTTTGTCATCCATTCGATGATGATACCGCTGAGTCCGTAGGCGAAAAAACGCGAGAAATACTTGGCCGGTTCGGGCTCGATCTCTCCTTTTTCGTCCAGCACCTCAATGGCCTGGCTGAATACATTTTCCGCATAATCCACCAGGAAGGTCTTAAGGTAATCATCCGTGTGGTTAATGGTGTTGATACAGAAGTCTCTGTCATTTCTCATGGCGATGAGAGTGTTGGTGAGCTTTTCGTTCCAGTTGCTGAAACTCAGGTCGCTGAGATTTGCGGCAAAGTAATCATTATAATATATCCATTTTAAAAGTTCGTATTTGTCGCTGAAATGATAATAGAATGTCTGGCGGTTGATACCGCATTTTTCCGTAATGTCCACAACACCTATTTTATCAAAGGATTTCGTTTTGGTAAGTTCTTTCACGCTGTCGGCAATAGCTCTCTTCGTAAAGGCTGAATCAGACATGTCCCGCTCCTTTCATTTCTTATTAAACTATGGTATATTTTAATGGATTACTTTATAGGTGTCAAAAGTATTTAAAAAGGGAGATTTGTAATGATCAACATTGTATACATATGTATTGTGATATTTATCCTGGCACTGGGTTACTGCTACATCGGTTCGGTGCATAAGATCAATAAAGCCGATATGGCCGCAAAGGATGCGGGAAGCGATATCGATACCTGTCTCTGGGATATGAACCATAATCTGGGAGTAGTTCTGAAGGCACTTCAGGAGAAGGGCATCGAGCCTGAACTTCCGGAGGATAAGTCGGGACTTCTGGCGCTGGGCATGAATCCTACGCTTCAGCAGCTTGTGGCTCAGAATGCGGAAGAGAGGATGAAGGTTGTGAGACCTGCGGCGGAAGAAGCCGGCCTGGCCGAGGACGAAGCGGTGGCGAAAGCATTTTCCAAGTTCGATAATGCAAAGACGGAACTTATGGCAGCCGGAATGAAGTACAACAAAATGGTTGGAAAGTTCAATTCCGTTATCTCAAGATTCCCGGCCAGCTTTATTGCGGACCGTAAGAATAAGAGTTCCAAGTCTATTTTCATTTACAGTCCCGAGGGATTGGGAAACGGCGGAAGTGAGCTGTAGCATTTTTACACTTTCACAAATGTGTCAAAAAACCAAACATATCGAATATACTGTCTAATTACAACATACAGCCTCCGATGCTATCTTATCTGCTGATAGAAAGCAGAATGATAGTCGATCGGAGGTTTTTTGTTATGGAAAAATTCGGAAAAGCAGTAGTAAAGGCAAGAGTCCCGATACTGATATTGGCGGTGATACTGCTGATACCTTCGGCACTGGGGTATTTTCATACCAGAACGAATTACGATATTCTTACATACCTGCCTAAAGAGATAGAGACCATGAAGGGGCAGGACATACTGGCGAAGGACTTCGGCACGGGAGCCTTCTCCATGGTGGTTGTGGAAGGCATGGCGGATAAGGATATAACGGCCATGACCGAGGAAATGCAGCAGGTTCCTCATGTAAAAAGAGTCATATGGCAGGGCTCTCTGGGGAACAGCCTTCCGGAGCAGCTTATCCCGGAAAAGTTCAGAGGTCAGCTTTCCAACGGTGACGCTAAGCTTCTGATGGTAATATACGACACCACTCTTTCGGCGGACGAAACTCTTCAAGCCGTGGAGGACCTGAGAGGGTTGATGAATGAGAAGTGCTACCTCAGCGGAATGTCCGCCATAGTCTTGGATACGAAAAAGCTGAGTGACAGCGAGGTACCGGTATATGTAGCCATTGCCGTTATTCTCTGTCTTATCATCCTGACCCTTACCATGGATTCTTTCCTGGTACCTGTATTCTTCCTGTTATCAATAGGATTTGCAGTCATATACAATCTGGGATCAAATGTGATCGGAGGCGAGATATCCTATGTTACCAAGGCTCTGGCGGCAGTCCTTCAGCTGGCGGTAACCATGGACTATTCAATCTTCCTGTGGCACAGCTACTGCAGCAAGAAGAAGGAAAATGATAACTACCTCGAGGCCATGGCAGATGCAATTAATGAGACTCTTGTATCTGTTGTAGGAAGTTCAATTACTACAGTAGCCGGATTCGTAGCTCTTATGTTTATGAGTTTTACTCTTGGACTTGACCTGGGAATCGTTATGGCAAAGGGTGTAATAATCGGAGTTATCTGCTGCGTTACGATCCTTCCATCCATGATCCTTTGTTTTGATAAAGCACTTACAAAGACCAGCCACAGACCACTTATTCCGGACTTCTCAAAACTGAGTCATGGAATAGTGAAGAGGTTCATTATATTTATGCTTCTGGCAGTGATACTTGTTATACCTGCATTTTATGGACAGAAGCACAATAAGGTTTATTACAACCTTGATACATCTCTTCCAAAGAATCTGCCTAGTATAGTTGCAGGAGAGAAGCTTCAGGAAAGCTTTGAGATGAATTCAACTCATATAGTTATGCTTGATTCAAACCTCAGTCGTAAAGATACAAAGAAGTTTATGAAGGAGGTTGAAAAGGTCGACGGAATAAAGAAGGTTCTCGGACTTGAAAGCTTTGTAGGTTCAGCTGTTCCTGATGAGCTCATTCCTGAGAATCTGAAAGAAGTAGTCGATGACGGCGAATATAAACTGATCTTTATTCTCTCAGAATACAAGGTGGCAACAGACGAAGTAAACAGGCAGTGTGATGAGATAAACGACATTCTTGATAAGTATGATGAAAAAGGAATGCTTATCGGAGAAGCTCCTTGTACAAAGGATCTTATAACCATAACAAACCACGATTTTAATACAGTTAATACGGTATCCATCCTTTTGGTCGGATTAATAATACTTTTTGTATTCAAATCCCTCTCACTTCCGGTGCTTCTGGTATCGGTCATAGAGGTGGCGATATTTATAAATATGGGTATTCCGTATTATATGGGAACAACACTTCCGTTTATTGCATCGATCGTTATCGGAACCATACAGCTTGGTTCTACAGTAGATTACGCAATACTTATGACAAATAAGTATAAAGCAGCCAGATGCGTGGGGTTATCAGGTAAGGCTGCAGCAGAGGAGGCACTGGCCGGCTCTATAAATTCAATATTTGTAAGTGCCCTGACCTTCTTTGCAGCAACCTTCGGTGTAGGACTCTACTCAAAGATAGATATGATCAGTTCCTTATGTGTACTTATGGCAAGAGGCGCAATAATAAGTATGTTTATAGTTATTCTGCTTCTTCCTGCAGTGCTCAGACTGTTTGACGGAATAGTAGTTCATACATCAATGGGATTTAAGTCACATGACAATGTGGATGAAGGAACACATAACGGGCAGTTACTGACAGGTGTCAGATAGGAGGATGGAGAAATGTATAGAAGAAAATGTGTAAAGAAGGCTCTTGCGGCAGTACTTGCTGCATCGATGATCCTTACAGCTTCAGGATGCGGCGCAAAGGAAATTGCGGCTGAACCCGTTGAGACAGCTCTTCTGGATGATAATGAAAGTGAAATGGCAGAGGTTCTGGGCGGCTCTCTCGGACTTGGTTCAGACAGTGAATGCGATAAGGATGAGACAGTATATGTATTTACAGATTCAGAAGGAAAGGTATCTGATGTAATCGTTGATGAGTGGCTCAAGAATTCAGACAACGCAGAGGTTTTAGCAGATTCAAGTAATCTTACTGATATCGAAAATGTAAGTGGAGATGAGACCTACGAAGAGAAGAACGGCCAGCTTGAATGGAAGGCCGACGGCAGCGACATTTACTATCAGGGACATACAGATGCAGCGCCTCCGGTAAGAGTAAAGGTTACTTATACTCTCGACGGTAAAGAGGTAACACCTGAGGAGATAGCAGGAAAGAGCGGAAAAGTAAGCATCCGT
>CACZHN010000004.1 GCA_902780985.1 uncultured Lachnospiraceae bacterium
TTTACCAATGCTGACGGAAGTGAAACTAATGTAACAATGCTTCAGGGCGGATGCGACAGATACTTTACTATCGGGGACGGAATAGGGTTTGCGGTTGATTATAAGGGCGGAGATTATTCTTTCATAGGAATACTTCCTCCGGAAGATGTAGAGATCGGTGACTATGTACAGTCACTAGTAGATGAAGATGTCAGTCTTGTGGATTCAGTGGAATATTTTTCAACTCACGAGTGTTTTTATTACCTTCCTGAATTTAAGACAGAGTATTCTCAGGAAATGACTCCGACTATGCAGAGTCTCGGAATGAATGAGGCATTTACGGAAGGTGCGGATTTCTCCAAGTTGAATGACGGAGGTTCGCTTTATATATCAAAGATAATGCATAAGACATATATCGATGTTAACAGAGAGGGAACAGAAGCTGCAGCTGCTACAGCTGTTGAGATGACCGAGGGCTGTGTGATCGCCGATCCGAACGAGCCGATAGTTATTAACCTTAACAGACCGTTCGTTTACATGATCGTCGATAACACAACAAATATGCCGATCTTCCTCGGTGCACAGATTGATATGAACTAAAAATATTTCGTCGATTTACAGCAGATTATTCTGCATCATGGAATCCATAAGTTTATGTATCTTTTCTTTTTCGGCATACATATCCTTATCAGCGCGGTTGATATAGTCATCAATTGTTCCTTCATCATCAGGCTCGATGACCGAAAAGCCTATACTTGCATGAAGCATGAAGGAAAGATTCAGTGACTTGAAATCCGCGCTCATGGATTCGGACAGCTTCTTTATAAAGTTTGGGATTTCCGTAATTTCCGGACATGAACCTACAGCGATGAATTCATCACCGCCGTATCTTCCCAGAAGCCAGTCCTGAGGCAGATGCTTCTTAAAGGCTTCTGCGGTGGCCTTTATGGCGAAGTCACCGTTCAGGTGGCCGTATACGTCATTGATGGTCTTCATTCGGTCTATATCTGCGAATACCAGGATAGAGCGCTCATTTTTCTCTTTCTGAGAAAGAATATACTCATACAGAACCTTTACGCAGCCGGCACGGTTGTATATACCGGTAAGCGCATCGTTCATATAAACTTTTCGAAGTTCGTCGGATGTCTGCACCGAGAATATATGTCCTCTCATACTGAAAAGGAGGGCGTTAAGATTGCAGACAAACTTATAAAGCCCGGCGTTGTAAAGCAGAGTCGGAGTATCTTTTATGGCAACATAGCCTATTATAAAGTTTAAGTGATTCAGCGGAGCAAATATGTAAAGATGACATTCGCCGTCGATATGACGGTATCCCGGATACAGCTCTCTGGAATCAAATTGTTTATTTGTGATTTTCTGTTTATTTTTTAATTCATAAAGAATGTCCATGTTTGAAGAGTATCCTCTTATTCTGAGAGGGTACTCTTCGTCGTTTAATTCAAAGAATTCAGGTTCTGTACATATACAGTATTCAGGTCCGAGATTTGATAGATCGCGTATGTCTTTAAATCCGTTATCGTAAAAATCCTCTCTGCGCGAAGCAAGAGAAAGCGGAATCTGCAGACGAAGAAACATAATGTCCATGGAACTGTTCTGGAGATTGTCGAAATACAGATTCTGTATTTTGTTGAATCGATGTTTCTTGGCGGTTTCAGATGCAGCGCAGCCGCAGCTTTCGGAAGGGATGAAAAAGGAATCATATACTTCCGTGAATCTTTCGTCGGGATGATGGATCTGATACATAAGTTTTTCATAAGCTTTTTCGCCGAAGGTTTCCCAGCCTCTGGATACTGTTGCAAGGATAGGAAATGTACTCTGACCGTCTTTGATCATATCAAATCCCGTGACGATCACATCCTTCGGAACACTATATCCGTGACGGTTAAGCGAAGAACATACGCCCAAAGCCATATGATCGTTTGCGCAGATCACGGCATCGGGAAGTTCTTTTCCGGATTCGAGAAAATCGTTCATGCTGAAGTAGGCACTGAAGAAACTGAAGTCACAGTTGAATTCGTCATATAATTCCATACCGTTTTCGGTGATGACGTCAACAACAGCCTGTCGTCTGACGGCGTTCTCTACATTTCCTTCTATGCCGTTAACATAGATAATCTTCTTTGCATTATGATGTTGGATAAGGTGCTGAGTGAGTTCGCTCACACCTTTATAATTTTCGCTTTTGATGCAGGACATGTTGGGAACTTCCACTTCTAAGGACAGCATAGGAACGCCTGCCCTCTGAAAACGTGCGCATACGCGTTCGCCCTCATCAGGGAAGTTATAAGTATTGGTAAGCATTATCGCACCGTCAAAATCATCGGGATTCGGAAGGTGAAACAGATTTAACTGGCACTTGTTCTGCAGTTCAGGTGATATCAAACTACAGTAGGATACGAAAACAAAAATATCTATGCCGTCTTCCTTAGCTCTTTTCTGCATACCGGTAACAACATATTCAATAAACTCATTACTAAATCCATTAGCGAATACAGCTATTTTTTTATTCATTTTGTAAACCCCCGGACTGTAATACCCTGTGAAACTATGATATCATTGTAGGGTGGAAAACTCAATCGGTGCTAGTAGTCTTTTGGGAGGTTTTATGGCAGGACAGAATAAAAAAGAAAAAAGGCAAGAAGAAATAGAATACAAAGAAATAATGAAATGTCGGGAGCGGCTCTTCTTCGGAGGAGCCGCTTTTTTAACGGTTTATTTTTCATTTAATAAACGCTTAATAAACTGATAGTAAAGCTGTAAAGACTTTTACATACGGCATGAGTTATAACTGTAGCATAGGACAGTGCTCGGCTGACAAAGTCGAGCGAGCAAAAAAACTCGGAGGATTTAAATATGGGAACTGTACTTCGTACCGATAAGCTGTGTAAGTCATTTTCAAACGGCGGAATGCAGCAGCATGTAATAAAGAATCTGGATCTCGAGATTATGGACAGAGATTTCACAATAATCATGGGAGCTTCCGGATCAGGTAAATCAACTCTCTTGTATGCTCTTTCCGGAATGGATACACCGACTCTGGGAAGTGTATTTTTCGGAGATAAGGATATCGCAAAATACTCCAATGATCAGCTGGCGGTATTCAGAAGAGAGAATTGTGGCTTCGTATTTCAGAGCATATACCTTCTCGAAAGCATGACGGTCTTCGATAACATACTGACAGGAGCTCTGGTCATACAGAAGAACTCAAAAGAGCTGATAAGAAAAACAGAGGAGCTTCTGAAGAAGGTCGGAATCGATGAGAAGATGTGGGATAAATATCCGAATCAGCTCTCAGGCGGTGAGTGCCAGAGAGTCGGAATAGTAAGAGCCGTAATCAACGATCCGAAGATACTCTTCGCAGATGAGCCTACGGGATCACTTAACTCGGCATCGGGACGCGATGTACTTGATATATTCACCGAAATCAACAACAAAGGACAGAGTATCGTAATGGTAACACATGATCTTAAGACCGCACTTCGAGGAAACAGAGTTATCTACTTCAGAGACGGAGCAGTGGTAGGCGAATACAAGATGCCGGCATACGGAACAGATGATATAAAGACCAGGCAGGAAGGCCTGCAGGCGTTTTTGGATAGGATGGGTTGGTAGATAACTATGAAAAAAATACTTAGACTTTCAATAGCAAATCTAAAAAAACATAAATTTCAGGCAATCCTCCTCATGATTCTCTTCATGATCACTATGACAGTTGCTTCGACGGCAATGGGCAGCCAGTCAGATATGATGAAGATATTTCCGAATGTAGCCGATGAGTATGCGGTACATAAGAGCATGATCATGGTAAAGGATTCATTCTATAACGACAGTTTTATAGACATCCTGAAACAGGATGAACGAGTTACGGATGTGGAGCATTTTGAAACACTGTTCAGTACGGCTTCGAGGTATCTTGATACAAAGGGTGAAGAGCATTCGATGTATATGCAGGTACTTACAGAGACCCAAGCACAAAGAATTACTAAATGTGATCCGGAGACTTCGCTTTCACAGGAAGAGATAGCAGGACTTGAGCATCCGGTATATCTTCCGTATGCGGGTAAGGATGCGTCCGGATTTAACGAAGGAGATAAGTTCATTATCATTTTCGGAGCTAAGCAATATGAATTCACGGTAGCGGGTTTCTATGAAGCTATTTTTCACGGGGATCAGAATACAGGATATTCTATCATAGTCAGTGATGAAGACTATCAAACGTTGATGAGTGTATTTGACAGATGGGAGACGGTTCTTTTCGATTGCGAGTCTGTTGAAGACAGCACAGATATATTTAACGGATATAAGACCAGAATTGAAGACAGCACGGGTTTAACGGTTGGAATGAAGATGATGCAGTATACTTATATGTATACATATGGAATAAGCATGATGTTCATTACGATAATCATATATATCATGCTTTTTATGTCGGCAGTTGTTTTGGCAGCTTCTCTCGTAATGATAAGATTCCGTATTGCAGGCGATATACAGGATCAGGTTCAGTCCATCGGAGTTCTTGAAGCGCTGGGATATACATCAAGAGAGATAACACTTGCTTATACGGCAGAGTATCTGATCACGGCACTTATCGGTATTATGTCAGGTATGGTAATTTCACCGTTCCTTATCAGGATGCTGCATGGTTTAGGAGAAGTCTTATCGGGACATCACGGAGATATTACACTTGATGTAGGCGTGATGATTATCACCGCGCTGATAATACTTGTTATTACAGGTGTAATAGCATTTTCAAGAGCGAGAATGGTTAAGAAATATCCTCCGGTTGTTGCATTCAGAAAGGGAATCGAGACACATGATTTCAGAAGAAATCCACTGCCTCTCAGAAATACCCGTGGAAATATAAATGTCCGCATTGCGATGAAAGCGTTTCTCCAAAACACCAAAAGAAATGTGGGAATTACATTATGTATCGCTATTACTGCAATAGCGGCTGCGGTAAGTGCGATAATGGTGGATTCTTTCGGTTCAGAATTGGAAATTGCCAGAAGAATGGCAGGATCCGAGTTTTCGGATTACAGCATTTCGGTAGCCGAATATGCGGATGTTAATGAAGTTGCGGAAAACATCCGTCAGCTTCCGGGAGTTCGTAAAGCACTGGTAGGTACATTTTCACTGGATCTGAGTAATTGGAAATATGTAACGGCTTATGACAGAACAGAAGATCTGGTTATTGTATCATACGAGGATTTCAGAGAGTGTGAGTATCTGAATCCGAGTGAAGGAAAGATGCCTGAACATGAAAATGAAGCCGTAGTATCTATGACGTTTGCGGCAAGACACGGACTGAAGGTCGGAGATAATCTGACAGTCGAAGTCGACAGGACAAAAAAGAATTATATTATCTCAGGTTTGATAACAGCAGTTACAAATGACGGAGATTATCTTTATGTTACACACAAGGGATTAAACAGATTATCACCGAATATCCGCCCGTTATCTATAGATGTTTATCTTGAAGATGGAACCGATAAAGAGGAATTCATATCAATGCTTCTTGAGACATACGGAAAGAGTATTGCGGCTACGAGAAAAGACGGAGCGGAAGGAACTTCTGAAGAAGAGAGGATAAGGGCTCTGGCGGATCAGCGTATTGCGGAACTTCTTGCAACCCACGGCATAAGTCATGCGGAGTATTCGGTGCAGATCGGAGATATAGTAGTTTCCGGGACCAGCGACAGCTTTGTTATCAGAAATTATCAGAATCTCAATGACCTTATGATGACTCAGATCGGCGGACTGTTTCATGCTATATATGTATCGGCAATCGTATTCCTGATCGTTACCATAATTGTAGTTACTGTTATAATTTCAATCCTTATGGAGCAGACTATAAGAAGGCAGAGAAGAGAACTTGGCGTGATGCTTTCCATGGGATATACATCAAAGGATCTTATGTTCCAGTCGGCACTTAAGATCATGCCGGCAGTGCTTATAGCTGCAGTAGTTGGTACTATAGGCGGAAGTGTTCTGTTCACGGCTATTATGAGTAAAGCTTTCGGAAAATTTATTATAAGTAAATTGTTGATTATCGTTACTGCGATACTACTGGCATTGTTCTGCTTTGTAAGTGCATATATCGGATCGGCAAAGATAAAGAAGATTTCCGTAACCGAACTTATGACGGAGTAAAGGGAGATATTATGAGAGTATTTAACAGAAAAGTATTATTTGCTGCAGCGGCAGTAATGTGCCTCTCGGGAGGCACAGCTGCCCATGCATCTGAGATAAATGAAAATACGGTATATGAGGAATCCGACACTGCGGAGAAGGGTTCAGAGGACGGTGACTCGGAAGTGCATCGCGTAGCGGCTATCGGTTCCGTCAGCAAGGTTTTCTGCGTGACCGCAGCCATGCAGCTGGCTGAACAGGGAAAGCTGGATCTTGATGCTCCTGTTACAGACTATATAAAGGAATTTAAAATGCAGGATGAACGTTATAAGGATATAACAGTCAGAATGCTTATGAATCATACATCCGGACTTATGGGCTTCATGTTAGAGGATAACATGTTGTATGACGAGGTATCTACAGATGCTCATGATAGATTTCTGGATAATCTCAACAGATCAAGGCTTAAGAGTGATCCGGGTACCATGGAGAATTACTGTAATGATGGTTTAACCTTACTTGAGATTGTAGTTGAAAGAGTGAGCGGAGAAAGCTTTACAGATTACGTGGACAACCATATATGTAAGCCTCTTGAACTTGAGAGTACGGGCACATGCCTTAAAATGTACGGTGCTCCAAATACTGCGAGAGTACTGATCCAGGGAAATGTACCATATGCTACCGATTATTGTATGGCCTTCGGATCGGGCGGAATGATGTCCACGGTTGATGATATGCGTGTTTTCGGAAGCGCTTTTTTCTCCGGAGATGAGAGCATTCTCTCGGAAGAATCGAAGAATGCTATGATGAAAACAGATGTGACGGATCCTTATGAATGGAAGTTCGGACTTGGATGGGATTCGGTTGATTATTTCGGAAATGCGGGAATTGAGGACTGTCCGCAGGTTGTGTTTAAAGGTGGCTCGATAGATCATCAGTTCGCAGGTCTTATGGTTGCACCTGAGGAAGAGATATCCGTGGCGGTAACTATCACAGGAGGTAACGGTACGGAAGCTACAGCACTTGCACAGGAGCTTATGGCAGCATCACTTGAGGAAACAGGAGCAGAGTGTAAGGATAATCTGCCGGTGGAACAGGTTACCTTGGATAAGGTACCGGAAAAGTATACGGGGCTTGCCGATATATATGCCTGCACAGGCGGAATCTACAGAGTGGATTTTCCGAATGGAGAATATATGGAGATTACCGAGCTTACTGCAGATATTCCGAGAGCGATAAGATATAAGTATACCGAAGCGGATTCATTTGTAAAAATGGTAGGAGAACCGGGAACAGATACATTTCTTCAGAATCCGGATCAGGAACTGCTTTACTTTGTTGAAAGGGATGGAAACACTTATATTACAAAATATGAGAATGTCAGTTATGAAGGATTTCGCAGATATACCAATTCGGGATATTTGCTTCAGAGAGTAGGAGAAGCATCTGTTAGCGAGGATGTACGAAACGCCTGGGAGAAACGTGACGGAAAGAAATATTACGTTACTAACATGAGGTATTCAAATACAGTTTATGATGATCCTTGTCTGGAGGTTGTTATACCTGAAGGAGAAACGGGCTATGCAAAGATAAAGGGATTAGAAAAGACGTTTATGTTCACGGATGAAAACAGCGGCGAAGGATTTCTTCAAATGCCGGGGGAGAGTGGAGGAAGACTGGAAGATTTTGAGATAGTGACGGAAGACGGAGTGGAATATCTTCAGACAAAGACCGGAACTTTGAAAGCCGTAAGCGAAGACGCTATACCTGATTTTACCTCGGATATCACCGAAATAGAGCTTAAATCCGAACATGCACAGTGGTATAATGTAGGAGATATAGCAGGAAAGACGGTATCTTTCGAAATACCGGAGAAGGCATCGGTTTATATATACGATAATTTCGGCAGAATGATCTACTCCGGTTATATGAAGGACTATGGTGAATCAGTCACTGTTCCGGTAGAAGGAAAGATAATGTTTGCCGGAGAAACCGGCGGAGTTATAGGAGTAAGATGATATGGAATATAAGTGCCTCATTATAGACGATGATGAGACTATTGCCGAGAATACGGCAGAGTATTTCAATATATTTGATATAAAGACAGCTTACGTGACGAGTTATGAGAATGCGGTGGACTTCCTTAGGGAAAACACCGTTTCTCTGCTGCTTCTGGATATCAATCTGGGAGAAAAGTCCGGATTCGAATTCTGCAAGAAGGTGAGGACCGAGTACGATATGCCGATCCTTTTTATCAGTGCGAGAACCAGTGATGATGACGTACTGACAGCACTGAATATCGGCGGTGACGACTATATCAAGAAGCCGTTCAAAATGAATATCCTGCTGGCAAAGGCGAAGGCGATACTCACGAGATACGAAAAGTCCCAGTCTGCGCCTGCTGTACCGGCTGCTTCCAAGATCAGCGGTGAGAAGAAAATCTATGTGGTACCGGGAATGTACCTTGATACGGAAGCACATTCGGTAAATAAAGACGGCAAAAACATAACGCTAAAAGCGTTGGAATATAAGATGCTTTACTACTTCCTGGAGAACAGGGGAAGAGTCATTACCAAGGACGAGTTCCTGCAGAATGTCTGGGAAGACGGATATGTGGGTGACGGTACCGTGGCGGTACATATCAGGCATCTGCGTGAGAAGATAGAAACGGATCTCAACGCGCCGGCTATCATAAAGACGGTTTGGGGCGTTGGTTACATTTTAGAGGAAGAATCATGAGATATATAAAAGTACTCCTGTTTCTTTCTGTCATTACATGCTGCTGCATAGGTATATTCTTTTTTTCGGGACGGCGCAGGTTCGCTCCCGACATAATGCTTCAGAATGACATTACCGAAACAGTCAAAGAAAATATAAATGATCTTACCGTTCTGTCGAGCAAGTATCCCGATATGGAAATACTTGTTTTCGACGTGGACGGTTTTTGTGTTTATCCGGAGGGGAGAAGCGAGACTCTTACGGATGTCAGGAAAGACGGAAGCGAGTGTCTGGCTGTGGCGGACGGGGACAGATACCTAGGAACGGTTACTGTTCCGAATGCTGCCGCAGAGGAGTATAAGAGAGCGTTCAACGGACTTACCGCAGCTGCTGTGATCCTGTTTTTTCTGATGATAGGAGCGGCCGGTGCATTTTACATTTATCTGAGAAAAAGGGTTCTGGTGCCTTTCGATAAGATGAAGAGCTTTGCGGGGCGAGTGGCTATGGGAGACCTGGACAGCCCGCTTGAAATGCAGCAGGATAACATGTTCGGTGCATTTACCGAAAGCTTTGATATCATGCGCGAGGAACTGAAGGCTTCCAGGCAGAGGGAGAATGAACTGAAGCGTAAGGAGAAGGAACTGGTGGCGCAGCTCAGTCATGATCTGAAGACGCCTATCACCGGCATCAATACCATTTGCGATGTTATGTCGGTAAAGACCGAAGATGAATATCTGCGGGGAAAGATTGAAGGAATTCAGAGCAAGACGGAGCAGATGGAGAATCTGGTAAATGATCTGCTTACATCCACTCTGGATGATATCGGCGAGATGACAGTGAACTGCACCGATGAAAGATCGGGAGTGCTGAGGGAGATAGTTGCTGCCTCGGATCCGAAAGGAGTTGTCCGGGAAGAGGATATTCCGGAATGCATGATCAGAGTGGATATGAAGCGAATGCCGCAGGTTATAGGCAACATTATAGCCAACTCTTATAAGTACGCGGGAACGGCCATCGATATCGGTTATTCCATAACCGGAGATTATCTGAAAATGACCATCAGCGACCACGGCCCGGGAGTTCCGGCAGAGGAGCTGGATCTTATCACCAATAAGTTTTACAGGGGCGAGGGAGTAAAGGAATCTGAGATCGAAGGAAGCGGCCTGGGACTTTATACAGCGTCCACTCTTATGGCGAAAATGCACGGCGAACTGATATGCTCAAGCAAGGGAGAGGGGCTGACGGTGACGTTGATGATACTGTTGAGTAAATAAATATCGGATGTTCAGTAGGCCGCGTAAACACAATTCATAATGTCGGTGCTTCGCACCTTACTGCCTCCTTCGGAGGCGCATTATTTCATTATGTTTACGTGACCCTGCTACGCAGGGTAAACAAGAAAAAAGGAATCATCTTAGCAAACGAGTTTGCATGATGATTCCTTTTTTCTTGTTACCTACTGAACAGTTACCTTATGTCAAAATATGAGAAGAGTTAGTCCAAATTATAAGAAGCAAATATTTTCAAAAACACCTAAAATTGCACCAACAAAAACATGAAGGAGATCATGCTTACATGAAAAAATTGTATATTAATCCGGGCAATAAGGTAAGTCATATCAACCCTGAACTTCAGGGACATTTTTCAGAGCATCTGGGAAGATGTATATACGAAGGTCTTTTCGTAGGTGACAATTCGGATATCCCTAACGTTAAGGGAATGAGAAAAGATGTAGTCGAGGCTCTTAAGGAGATGCAGATCCCTGTACTCAGATGGCCGGGCGGATGTTTCGCCGATGAGTATCACTGGATGGACGGAATCGGTCCTAAGGAAACAAGAAAGAAGATGATCAATACTCACTGGGGCGGAGTTGTTGAGGATAACAGCTTCGGTACACATGAGTTTATGGAACTCTGCAATCAGCTGGGATGTAAGACCTACGTAAACGGAAATGTAGGAAGCGGCACAGTTCAGGAAATGAGCGAGTGGGTTGAGTACATGACCTTCGAAGGTGTATCTCCTATGGCAGATCTTCGTAAGCAGAACGGCAGTGAGGATGCATGGACGGTTGATTTCTTCGGTGTCGGCAACGAGAACTGGGGCTGCGGAGGAAATATGACTCCGGAGTACTACGCAAATCTTTACAGAAGATATCAGACATACGTAAGAAACTACAATCCTGAAAAGAAGATCTTCAAGGTATGCTGCGGCGCAAATGCAGACGACTATGAGTGGACAGATGTGGTTATGAAGAACTGCTTCAGATCTCCTGAAGAGTTCCACGGATTCATGGACGGAATCTCACTGCATTACTACACAGTTCCTAACAACTGGGTAAACAAGGGAAGCGCAACAGACTTCACAGATAAAGAATGGTATCTCACATTAAAAAAGACTCTTAAGATGGAAGAACTCATCAGCCATCATACAGCTATCATGGATAAGTATGATAAGGACCATAAGGTAGGACTTATCGTTGATGAGTGGGGAACATGGTTTGATGTGGAGCCGGGTACAAATCCGGGATTCCTGTATCAGCAGAATACTGTAAGAGACGCACTTGTTGCAGGTATCAACCTCAATATCTTCAACAAGCACAGCGACAGAGTAAGAATGGCAAATATTGCCCAGCTCGTAAATGTACTCCAGTCCGTAATCCTTACAGACGGAGAGAAGATGGTACTTACTCCGACTTACCATGTTTTCAATATGTACAAGTATCATCAGGATGCAGAGCTTCTTGAAAGCTTCATCGAGAACGAGACCGTAGGTCTTGAGGATGAGAACATGATCCCTGCACTTTCGGAATCCGTTTCACTTGGTAAGGACGGACTTGTTCATATCACACTTACAAATTCATCGATCACAGAGTCATACGAGATCGAAGGAATACTTGCAGATACAAAGATCAAGTCTGTTAAGGGCGAGATCGTAACAGGTGAGATTCATGCTCACAATACATTTGATGCACCTGAGACAGTTAAGAAGGAAGATTATATCGGCTGCGAGATCAAGGACGGAAAGCTCAGCTTTACAGTACCTGCAGCAAGCGTACTTCATCTTGCAGTAGAAATCTAAGTATCGGGACGGTGAATGTTTATGTCCGGAAATGCGGATAACAGGATATGTAAAAGATGCCTGCTGAAGGATTTTGATCCGAAGGCATATAAAGAAACGATAGAAGAGTATATAAACAGGATAAAGGCATCCGAGAGAACTCCGGACGAGACATACCAAAACCGAATGGATACCTGCATGAACTGCGACAAACTTAATCAGGGTACCTGTCTTGCCTGCGGATGTTACGTGGAACTCCGCGCCGCATCGGCAAATGCAAGATGCCCGAAAAAGAAATGGTAAATATTTATTTGGCTTTAAAAAGCTTATATAAAACCTCCTGGATATAAAAAAGGGCTGCCGCACTGTTACCCGGTGCGGCAGCTTCTTTTTGTATATATATAAATTTTTCCAAGAAAAAAGCACCCTTGCGGGTGCTTTTTCTCACACTATTTAATCTATAACCTTTGAGAGATATTTATCCGAACACCATCTCTTGGCTTGACTATATATTACGATAATCCCTAAATAAAGTGATGAGCAGACTTTTAATTAATTGTAAACAAACTGTTAATATTTCAACTTTTATATTATTTTAACTTCCATGTTACATGTTTTGTTGAAGCACAGTTTGTAAAACTGAAGGTCTGTTCCTCGGAAATATAGTATCCGACGAACAGGAGTGTATCGTCTTTATCCTTTTCTTCTCCGGTATCATAGAAGGTTTTTTCTATGTGAAGTACAACGGCGCAGAAGCCGTCGGGGCTGACATGATAACCTTCCTCACCTGAATATCCCGGTGAGAATCCGCCGTCGCCTTCCGGAGAGACGCCGTAGTTCAGATCGTTATTTATAGAATTTTTGATCTCCTCTTCGGTGAGTCCGAATTGTTCCAGTGATACTGCTTTATCGATGGCTGCCTGTCCTGTGCATATTTCGTAAGAGCCGTCATGATGTGAACTTTCGTAGTTATCGGCTTCGTAGTAGTATTTGAATTGGCCGTTTTCATCGAATACAAGTTCCGAACCGTCTCCGGTAACAAAGCTTTTACCTGCAATATCAAAGGTTTCGTCTTTAAATCGTATAGTATTGCTTATTTCTCTGAGGTCATAGGTAGATGTTTTGCCAACCATGCCCTGAAATTCAAAGGTTACAGCATAGTTTTTTGCAGGACACAGTACTACATCAATTTCATATAATACGTAGTTTTTATCCGACATTGTTATGCGGCCGATCTTATATTTGTCTCCGTCGACAGTTGTTTTTTCTGTCAGTGTTTCATCGTAATGGTCTATGGTATTACCTTGGGATTTGTAACGTCTCAGAAGTTCATCAAAGAATTCTTCTTCGGAATACTCTCCGATCGGTGAATAACCCAGCATGCCGTAATATTCCGGCTTGCTGCGATCGGGCATATACATTTCATACTCTTCCTGCGGCTTTTCCCATTTATCATTTATTTCGAAAGAAAAACCTTCGACTTCCACAACCTTTGTGGTTGCAGGTTCTTTTTCGGTTTCGATTCCGGCAATATCCAGAGCGGATCTGCCTTTAGGTGAGTTGTTTATCCAGAATGCTCCTCCCGCTATTGCAGCCATTAATAAAAACACGCCTGCCATTTTAAGTATTTCTGTCTTCTTGTTTCCGTTGTTCATTTAAGTATCTCCTTGTTGTAAATAATCCGGCCAATTCGACATTATATCAAAATCAAGGTTTGTTTGCTATATCGGGAGGATGTTATAATACTGATTTAGAGAAACGTCGGTAGTGTATGAACGAAAGATATGGTGAGCAGCTATGAGATTATTGTTTGCATCGGATTCATTTAAAGGTTCACTGACAAGTAAAGAAATATCGGAGATGCTTACGGCATCGGCGAAGGAAGTATTCGGAGACGTAGAGTGTGTGGGTATTACGGTTGCCGACGGCGGCGAAGGGACCGTGGATGCACTGATCGAAGCCGTGGGCGGAGAGAAGATATTTGTGAATGTTCACGGACCTCTTATGGAAGAGGTTTCCGCATATTACGGAAAGCTTTCGGAGAAGAGAGCGGTCATCGAGATGGCCTCTGCTTCGGGGCTTACATTGGTGGAGCAGGATAAGAGAAATCCTCTATACACAACAACCTACGGTACCGGTGAACTGATAAGAGATGCACTGGATAAAGGCTTTACGGAACTCTATATAGCCATCGGCGGAAGTGCCACAAATGACGGCGGTATGGGATGCGCCAAAGCTCTTGGCATAAGATTTTTCGATGAAAAGGGCGAGGAGCTGAGCGGTGTCGGAGCCAATCTGGAGAAGGTTGCTGAGATAGATTTTTCGGGAACGGATCCGCGTCTTAAGGATACAGATATAACGGTCATGTGTGATGTGACCAATCCGCTCTGTGGAGAAAATGGGGCCACAAGAACTTTCGGACCTCAGAAGGGGGCTTCGCCGGAGCAGATCGAGCAGCTGGAAAAGGGCATGTGCAATTACAGAGATGTGATCAGAAAGCAGCTGGGGAAGGATCCGGATGAAATTCCGGGCAGCGGTGCTGCAGGCGGACTGGGTACCATGCTGATGACACTTCTTCCGGGAAAGCGTAAGTCGGGTATCGAAACGGTGCTTGATCTTGTGGAGTTTGACAGTCTGCTTCATGATACAGATCTTGTTGTGACGGGAGAAGGAAGAAGCGACTGGCAGAGTTGTTTCGGTAAAGTGGTATGCGGAGTCGGTGAAAGAGCAAAGAAGGCGGGAGTTCCCGTTATGCTTCTCTGCGGATCCATAGGACCGGGAGCCGAAGGACTGTATGATCACGGTATAACATCCATGATGACAACGGTGGAAGGACCTATGCCGCTGGAGGAGGCTATGAAGAGAGCGAAGGAGCTTTATGAAAGAGCGGCAGTCCGTATGTTCAGGACCATTAAGATCGGAGAAAAGCTGTAAATGTGTACCAGATATTTTGTAAAAAACATGACTCCCGAACTGAAGGAGATAATAGAACAGGTTGATGTTTCTCCCTTGTCGAAACGTTTTATCAATGCGGGAAATATCATAAAGAAAGAAGGAGAGATACGCCCAACGGATGTGGTTCCCGTGCTGGCACCGAATCCCCTGGGGGACAGAACCGTATATCCTATGAAGTGGGGATACACGAATCAATACAGAGGCGGAAGTCTCTTACTGAATGCCCGTTCCGAGACGGCCTTCGAGAAGCCGACATTTAAAGAGGACTGGCTGAAACATAGATGCATTATTCCCGCATCCTATTACTTTGAATGGGAACATTTGAAGCGGAGTGACGGAAAAATCGTAACGGGAGACCGTTACATCATCCAGCCGAAGGATGAATCGGTAACCTGGCTCTGCGGCCTGTATCATATAGAGAACGACTTTCCGACATTTGTAATACTCACGAGAGAACCGGGAGAAGAGATTGCATCTATCCATGACAGAATGCCTCTGATACTTCCTACGGAACTGGTCCCGGAGTGGATAAAACCCGGAAACAGACCGGAAGACATCGTGAAAGAAGCCTTGGTGGATATGATAGCGGAAAAGGGATGAAACATGGGGACGGGGGTTGATTAATCAACCCCCGTCCCCATGTTTCATTCTTCTTTGTCGGTTGTTTCGGTCTTTGATTTTGCGGTTATCATGGTGAAGCTGGTAAGGAACAGGAAGGCGAAGCAGAGTCCCAGTCCCCAGTTTTTGAAGGCGAATCCCCAGATGAGCCACATACCGATGAAGTATACGGTTTTTCCGACCATGATGCCGCCGATGTTTTTCTTATCTATCTGTACAACGCTCTTATCAAGGTAGTCGGCTGACTTAACCTGGCCCATTCCTACTTGATCCTTTAAGTGATTAAGTACACACTCGTCAAAGTATTCCTCTTCCGGCTGAAATCCTTCAGCGAAGAATCTTTCGGCTGTATCATATGAATCCACAGACTCCTCAAAAATCTTTGCAATTCCGGTCTTTCCCGAATCTTCGCCCGGGATTCTCTTGAAATATGCAACTCCCAGAAGATACTTTTTCTTATCTTCTTTCTTCTTGAGCATTGCATAAAGATGCCCCATAGGAACACCGGATTTTACGACTCCGTTGATATCTATAAAGTTCTGTTTGGATTCCTCAAAAATCTCCTTAAGCTTGTCGAGAGACATTTGTTCGTTTAATGACTCATCGATAAAAAGCTTTCCGTTTTCAATCTTCTTTATGATCGATTTTGAAATGATTACAAGATCGCACCCCTTAACGTTTGCCATATAAAAACTCCTTTACTGAAAAATAACTATCCTTGATGAGACTATCATATATTATGAGTTTCCGCAAATGTAAATATCTGTTGCAAAAAGTAGAAATTCTGTCGTAAAGCGTTTTTATGCCTCCGAAATGAGCTTTATAAGCTCGTCGATGGCACGGCTTATATGTTTGTCTTTATGCACGAATACCTGGGAATAAATAGGAAATGCGTTCCCTGCCCAGTTCAGTCTCTTCAGCTTATGGGCCTTCACTTCTTCCACTGCCACCATGTCCGGCATAAATGCAACTCCCAACTCATTTATGGCAAACTGTTTAAGTACTTCTTTACTGCTGGTTTCCAGTTCTATGGTAGGCGTGATGCCCTGTCTTATAAAATCCTCCAGAAGCATATGTCTGAAACTGCAGTTATGAGACGTGAGCAGAAGAGGTATTCCCTCCAGATCCGACTCTTTCACCTTTTTCTTTTTTGCCAGAGGATGATCCGGATTCACATAGAAGCCCAGAGATTCCTCCTTCTTATCGATCAGCTTAAGTTCCGGATGCTCCATTGAAGGATTGAGGGTATAAACCAGATCCAGAACGCCTTTCTTCAGCAAAGCCGGAAATGTTTCGTGTTCTATAAACTGCAGCTGTATATCCATCTTCGGATATTTCTTCTTATACTCCAGAAGAATCTTCGGCAGACGGCCGTAGCAGAAGGATTCCGATACCCCCAGTTTTATAATGCCGGCAGGCTCTTTTGCAGTCGGAATCTCAAGAAGTATCTCACGCTCCAGCTGCAGCATCTTTTCCGCATAGTTCGTCAGTTTTTCCCCTTCCGGGGTGAGAGTCAGGGATTTTCCCAGACGCTCGAAAAGAAGACAGCCCAGTTCTTCTTCCAGCTGTTTTATCTGGGTTGTGACCGTGGACTGGGCATAGCCCAGCATATTTGCGGCGGATGTAAAGTTCCCGGTTTCTACTATCTTCAGAAATGTTTCAAGCTGTGTATTATTCATACGCACACCCTCTTGAATCAAAAATTTTGATGGTTACATTCATTTATTTCAATTTTTCTGATGCTGACTTTAATGATACTATACAATCAGAAAGAGAAAAATGCAAGCGGAACAGGAGGAAAGTTCGATGAGTATAGAAGTAAGAAACCTCACAAAAATATATAAGCTTAAGAAGCGTCAGAAGAAGATTGCGGTAGATGATATATCCTTTGACATACCTACCGGAGAGATAATCGGATTCATAGGTCCCAACGGTGCGGGAAAGTCCACCACCATAAAAATGCTGACGGGAATCCTGATCCCGGACAAGGGAAACATTTCCATCGACGGCATGAGTTTTAAGAAGAACAGAAAGCAGATCATGATGAAGATCGGAGTTGTATTCGGACAGAAGAGTGTGCTCTGCTGGGACATTCCGGTGCTGGATACACTAAAGCTTTTCAAGGATATGTACAAAGTTCCGGATTCCGTATACGAAGAAAATATGAGACTTTTCAAAGATGTACTGGGCATAGACGAATTCATCAATCAGCCGCCGAGACTTCTGAGTCTGGGTCAGCGAATGAAGGCAGATCTCGCGGCGTCACTCCTGTATAACCCTGATATTCTCTTTCTTGACGAACCTACCATCGGAATTGACGTGCTCTCGAAGGAGCGTATCAGGGAATTCATAAAGAAGATCAACGCCGAGCGTCACACCACCATAATCCTTACAACTCACGACGTATCGGATATCGAGACCTTATGTGAGAAGATGATAATCATCGATAAGGGTACGCTTCTTTATAACGGAACCCTTGAGGAACTGAAAGCGTCATACGATACAACGGATCTGGAAGAGATAATCAAGAAGATTTACAGAGACGGGGAGACATTACATGCGTAAATATATAGATTACATGATAATCGGAATAAAAGAGCATCTTGTGTATTCCAGTTCGGTCTGGGCTGCATTTCTTTCCAAGATAATCTACCTCTACATGCAGTTCGCTCTGTGGAATGCACTCTTTACCGCAAATGCGGGAAGAGAGACGGCGCTGAATCACGAAGAGACCATAAGGTACGTTATTGTGGCTACGATCCTCTCCACCTTCATGGAGTGCAATGTCATCGCCTGGATAAATACCGAGATCCAGACGGGAAATATAGCCAACCAGCTGATAAGGCCTATGGATTTCAGAGCCATGATCTTTTCGAAGCACATGGGTACAAGCATCATCAAGGCTTTGCTTTACTGCATACCGCTTTGTATAGTGACGGCCATTGCATTTCGTAAACCGATCGTGTGCCGCGAACAGATTTTATTCGGACTTTTATCCATAGCGGCAGCTTATATGATCCAGTTTTTCTATTCGCTGATCATAGGTCTTCTGGCCTTCTGGCTTATCGTTACATGGCCGCTCAACATGCTGCTGGCGGCAATCTACAAGCTGCTTTCGGGCTCGTGGATTCCGGTGGCAATGTTCCCGAATCTTCTGGCGAAGATCAACATGTTTCTGCCGTTCCGTGCCATATATGCCATTCCGGTCACCATCATTACAACTCCGATGGATAGGAGCAGCATCGGATCGAACCTTGCGGTACAGCTTATCTGGCTGGTGATACTTTATCTCGCCACACTTCTGATATGGAAAGTCGGCAAGAAGAAACTCGTAGTACAAGGAGGCTGATGTATGAATTTACTGAGAATGTACAAACACTTTGTGGTCATATATCTGAAGGGAAAGCTGGCTTACCACGGCGCGCTGATCTTCGAGCTCATCGCCAATACCATTCAGATAGGAATTTACTTCGCAGGCTTCATGGTTATATTTCATAACTTTGACAATATCGCAGGCTGGAATCAGTATGAAGTGCTTTTCATGTTTACAACCAGCTGGCTGGCATACAGCTTCAGCTGTTTCTTCTTCTGGAGCCCTATGAAGGATATGGGAGAGCTGATCAGAAGCGGCAAGTTCGACCTTTACCTTACGCGACCGATACGTCCGCTGCTTTACATGGTCCTCTCCCAGTTCCAGTATACATTTATCCCGAGGCTGGTTTTATCGGTTGTATTTTGGCTTTACAGCATGTCGAAGCTGACCATTACATGGACTGCGTCAAATGTATTCTTTTATGTCATAAATATGCTGTCGGCCTTTGTTATCTTTTCGGCCATAACAATCTTCACCGGAACCATAAGCTTCTGGACGGTAAAGAGCGAAGAAGTGGTTTCGCTGCTTACCAACAACAATTACGGATTAAAGAACTATACGGACTATCCGATTCCTATATATAACAAGGGAATACAGGTGATCCTGTCTTTCATAGTTCCTTATGCACTGACGGGTTATTACCCTGTGGCTTCGCTTCTGGGAAAGGCTATGCCTTATCCGTTCCTGTCACATATTTCACCGGCAGTGGCGGTGGTAACGGGTATTGCTTCATATCTTTTCTGGAATTATGGGCTGAAACACTACGGGAGTGCCGGGTCATAAATCTTATGACCTGCACTCCCGTTTAATTACAGCCATACTACTTCACTGAGTATCTGACGTACGTTTTCTTCGTTTAATACCACCAGTCTTGCAAGATTTCTGGCGCGTTCGTTCTCATCCATGTTTTTGGTCTTATCATCATCAATCCACTGTTCGAAGTTTTGGTTTATCGAATCCAGTGCTTTCATCTTGGCTTCGGTTTTCCAGATAAGGTCCTGGAGGATTCCCTTTTTCTGTTCCACCAGCGCCGACATTTCCTCTTTGGAGCAACCGCCCGAAAGGATCAGGGCGATCTCGTTCAAAGTGAATCCCATATCCTGGAGAGCCAGAAGAGCTTCCAGCTGCTGCAGCTGTCCCGGAGAATAGTACCGGTATCCGGTTTCTTCATCTACCTGCACCGGAGTTATGATATTCTTTTTTTCATAGACTCTCATGGCCTTTACGGATATGCCTGCCATGGCAGCAAGCTCGCCTATCTTCAGTAACTGATATTCGGTATTCTCATCCATGCTGCTTTTCTCCTTCGAGGATCTCATCAACTCTTACGGCACCGGTAAGATTGGTCTTCATATTGTTTACGCCCGCATTTACACACATGATGCCCATCATCATATGGCCGCGGTACTGAGTTATCTTCATAAGCTGTGCGAAATCTCTTACCTTAGTTCCAATCATACTATTTCCGATGAGGAGAAGCAATATATAACCCGTCATTCCCGATGTGGCGGTCACGGCAGAAGACCATGCGGTCCTTTTATGTGCCTTTACATTTTCCCGCATTATCTTCTCGCTTTCTTCTCTTACCTTATCCAGCACGATATCCTGTCCGTTGAATACAGCGATCGCATCTCCCGATTCGACTATAGGCTCCATCCAGTTCGTATACCTCGCAAAGGATTCCTGTGCGTTCTTTCTGAACTTTGGAATGTTTTTTACTATCACGATACTGCTCAGTATGAAGAAAGGTATCATCAGAAATATTGATATGCCGAACAGCGTCGGATTGAGAAGTATAAGTATCACCGACGAAAGTACAAAATTGACAACGGCGATCATGGAATGCATAAAGTTTATCGGTGCTGTGAGATAGTCCGCCACTTTATCCACGTCGCTGTTGATTCGGGTGATCCAGTCGCCTTCCGAGTATTCTTCCATTTCCTGCTGAGTACGTGACAACATTGATTCGAGAATCTTCATTCTGAGGCGCCTATGCAGCATCATATCCGTCTTTACCGCAACGGTTGCCCAGATGCTTGCATTGTAAGCAAACAAGAGAAGAGTGAGCAGCAGGAAGATCCAAAAAGCTCGTGTGAGATTATCACCGTCTCTCCGGTCCGTCAGACGTATAAAGCTTTCCAGCATATTTGCGTTAAGCACGGAATTCAGGAAATCAAAGGGGGATCTCAGGATCATTACTACGACAAATGTTTTCCATAATCCCAGCTCTTTAAGTATTTTTATAACCTTACGATTCATCCGATAACTCACCTGCCTTCATGGAGAATATACGGTCGTAACCGGACAGGTGCTCCGGTCTGTGGGTTACATGTATCACGGTTTTACCGGCCGCATAACGGTTAAGTGCTTCAAGAACCGACGTCGCATTTTCGCCGTCCAGCGCAGAGGTAGGTTCATCAAGAAGAAGGATATCGGCATCCTTGCAAATGGCTCTTGCTATAGCAATACGCTGTGCCTGTCCGCCCGACAGCTCATCCGCACGGTCGCCGAGATAAGTATCAAGACCTTTATCGAGGGTGTCTATCCAGCTTCTGATATTCGCCGCATCAACAACTTTGTCTATCCACTCGGAAGAATATTCATGGCCCATGGTTATATTCTCCCGGATGGTAAGAGGCAGCAGCATCGGTGACTGCATTACCACCGATACCTTCTTCGTGATATTGGCAGGAACGCTTTCTCCCGCAACGGTCACGCTTCCCTCTGTCGGAGCATAAAGTCCCGCAATCAGCTTAAGAAGTGTGCTCTTTCCGCATCCGCTTTCACCTACTATTCCGACCTTCTGACCTTTTTCAACCTTAAGAGAAATGTGTTCGAAAACCGGATGATTCTCATACGTATATGTCACATTTTTTAATTCGATCATTTTCGTATCCTCACTCTATATCGACTCTCGACAGATTTGTTGTAAACACCTTAAAGCCTGAGATCCAGTTGGGAAGATTCATTATCGACTGTGTAAGACTGTTCTGAAGATTAAGGAAAAGCACGAGAGTACCCATCAGTATCTTTCCCTTGATGACCATATATCCGCCGGCCAGAAGAAGCATCATCAGCGGAACCCGGGACATGATTCCCGAAAGTGTATTATACAGAGCCGAAAACCTTCCGACCTTTGTCTGGTGCTTTGTCCAGCTGACCAGTCTTTCATCCATGGCCTTCCTGCACAGCTCTTCGCCCTCAAAGGTCTTTACCGCAGGAAATGCGTGAACTGCCGCAAAGCCTGCTTTATTCATTTTCATTTTTTCATTCTGAGCTGCGGATACTATCGATGAAAGACTTCTGCTTGAGAATCCCACGTATACCAGAATGAGAAGAGTGGGAATAAGAAGCACCAAGGTAAGGATTACATTTTGAATAAACATAAATACCGTTGCAAGGATTCCCATAAGGAGCATTCCCGTGATATCAAAGAATACATTTACGAGATACCCGTCTGCCTGTGCAAGCTCATTCTGTGCCACCGACATTGTCGTTGCCGTGTCGCGTTCTTTTCCCTGCTCCACGGACCGGTGTATCAGCTTCGCGGCATAGCCCATTCTGAGTGAATGCGCCATTTTTTCTGCGGCGATACGTCCCACATACTGATTTATAAAAAGCGTTATTACACTTAAGGCTATGAGGGTTGCCAGCAGGGCTATAAATGCCATACTCACTGCCGTCCTTGCTTCGATCTTATTTACAAGCTCTCCTACGAAATACATGTAGATCATCTGTGTGAGATTTGCGACGAGTGTCAGGATTACCGATATTATGACCCATGTTTTGTTTCTTTTGATCAGTGTACGAAGTACCGACATAAAAATCCCCTCCGATACGGATAATTTCTATCTGTAAGCTCACTATAAACCCTGCCCCAGGGGAAGAGTCAATAAGTGAAATCGGAGGGGATACATATTTATTTATTCAGTATAGCTTTTATGCAGACGTTGTTCAGAGTACCTGTCTTACCGAAGGCTGCGGAGGATTCGGACTTTGATAAGTCATACCATTTGTCGCCGGCCAGAGCGAAGCTTTCACCTTCTCCGGATACGAGGTAAACTTCTCCGAGAGTGCCCAGATCGATGTAGCTTGCGTCTCCTTCGATAGGAGCGATGCCCGGAGCATCCGGAATATTCGTATACTTAACAACAACGCTGAATTGTTCTCCGGCGCCGAGGCTTACAGCCTCGTCCAGATCGATAACTTTATATCCGGCATATTCGATGTCGTAGTCCTTTTCATAAACCTTCTCGCCTGAATCCGGATTATCCTTTTCGGGCTTCTTATATACCGATACCGTGATCTTCTGATCAGGTACAACGGTCTCGATTCCGACGGCCTTCAGACTGTCAGCGGACCGGGCGGAGAATACATTTGCAACGGTAGTAAAATCTCCTTCTGCCGTAAGGAAGTCCGCAGGTCCCGCAGTATCATAGGACAGGATCTCTCCGTAGTCTTCTCGCTTGGAAAAGACCATTCCCACCGCACCGTTTTCGTCGTGGTATTCGTCGTAGGACATCCAGTAATACTCATCACCGAGGCTGTTTAGGGAATCCTTTATCAGCCAAGCGCCGTCATGGGCGGGCTTGTTGGTGAAGTTATCTTTGGAATAGGAATCATCCCAGCCGATTATCGTGACCACGTGATTAGTTGCTTCCGGCGGAGTGCTCTTATCGGTCAGGTAATAATTTATGCCTGCTTCGGCGGTCTTTCCGGCACCTGCCTGATCGGCGTAGATACCGATACCTACGGCACCGTGGCGCAGGATGGCTTCTTTTATATCCTCATCCTCGCGGTAAAGGTTCATCTCTGTCAAAAGATATTTGCTCATATCCTTTGTGAGATTTCCTTCCTCATCCAGCGAGCGGATGATATCCACGCTCTTTTCCAGCTTGCCGGCTTCCGTATTGATCGGAGCCGCGTCCTCATACAAAGGGCCGTCGCCGAGGGCAAACAGCTGGCCTGCCATCATGATGCTTCCGCCCACATAGTAAGGCGTCATCTTATTTACCTTCGGATCTCCGGAAATGTATATGCCGTCAGCGGTGCTGTCTGCAGCTCTTTCTTCCGCGAAGGGATATACTCTGTGACATATATATCCCTCGGAAAGATCCACCGAGGTGTCCTCGAATCCGCTTACTATAAGGGAAGACTCGGCTATGGATGTGGTGGTGTATGCCCAGCACAGTCCGGACTGGTGCTGGTTTTTATACGGAGTGATTTTATTTTCGTCAGCCAGGCTGTACTTCTCCGGGATTTCAATTGCTTCTTCGGTGGTTACTTCTTCAACGGCAGTGGCCTCGGAAGAAGCGGTGGTGTTTTCATTTCCCGCATTTCCGCAGGACGCCAGAGAAAACGCAGCCGCAGCCGATAAAAGAGATAAAACTCCCCTGACTGCTATATACTTTGTCTTCATGTTGTTTGTCCCTTCATCTGTTCGTAGGTTATGCCGTACTTTTCGGCGATATTTCTTGCGTAGGACTTGGATTCCGGATCGCTTCGCTTTACGTGGAAAGTATTCATGTTATCTTTAATCTCCATGACAAGACTTACCATATCGCTTTCGCCGTCCCACTTGTTCATCTCGTCTATGGAACGGGCCACCTCATGTATATGGGTGTTGAAGATCACCGCGGTTCCCTTCTCCTTCAGGATGCGGAGCAGATCCTTGGACAGATACAGTCCGTCGGCGGCACTGGTGGTGGAGTAGGTTTCGTTGAAGAGGATAAGTGTCTTATCATCTGTTTCGCTGACAATCTCCTTGATTCGTACCGCTTCCTCACCCAGTCGTCCGTAATTGATGGTAAGGTTTTCATCAATCGGGAAATGCGTGAGTATGTTATGGAACGGCCGGCCTACGCAGGACGAAGCCGTTACGAAGGAACCGATGGAGGCCATGATGGAAATGATTCCCAAAGCCTGTTCGATAATGGTCTTACCGCCTCGGTTCGGTCCGGTGAGTATGAATATATTTTCTTTAGGTGAAAACGAGAAATCGTTTTTTACTATATTTTTTTCCTGAGCCAGGAACAGTCTTACGTTGTAGAGATCCCGTATATCCAGGGAGATTCCCTCGGTATCTTTTATCTCCGGCATGCATATCTCGCAGTTTTCTTTTCTGAGCCTTCTGCCGAAGCGCGCCATGGCGAGATAGTAGGTCAGTCCTTCAAACATTTCCGTTATGCTTGTACTGTCCAGCTTTATATACTTATGGATGATCATTTTTATCCTTGTCAGATGACGTCTCAGATGCTTTTCGATCAGCGGCGTCATGGATACCAGCAGCGGGTCGATGACTCTGGTAGGAGCCATGGGCTTTCCCACGGAATTGGTAGCTGCGGCACTGTTGTTGACGTTTGATATAAATGCAGCAATCTCGGCAAATTTATATTTGGATCTTATCCTGTAAGGAACGAACTCCACGGCGGTAACCATTTCCACATTCAGATCGGGGGTGAAGTTGACACCCACATAGGCGCCTCTTACATTTGACATATGCTCCAGCATCTTGTTGATATCGGTCTTGGCAATTTCGAACTTCTCATCATTTACGATTTTTTCCATGTTTGACAGAACGTTCTTCAGACCTGCAGACTTGATCTCGTTGTTCTTCAGACAATCCACGATAGCCTCGGAAGCGTTGACGTAAACGGAAAGCTCCCTGAGGTGCTCAAGCATTACATATAATGTATTGTCGCCTTCTATCTGAAGCAGCTTGCTGCTGCCGTAATTTTTGAGAGTCCTTATATAGCTGAGGGCTTCGGTAAGCTCTTCCGACAGTTTCTCATTGTTGAGGAAGTCCTGAAGGATCTCTGACCTGAACCTGATGTCACGGGTATCCGTTGGAATATGGGTGAAAATGTCACGGACGATGAGCATTTCCGTCTCGTTTTCCGCGATGCTGTCCACGATCTCCTGGATAGCCAGATCCTTTACGGTTTCGGGCTTAAGCTCCACTGTTTTTCTTTCTGAATTTTCGGCAAAAAGAATATCCATAATAATCTCCGATATAAGAAAAATGCGCGTTAGAACGATAGTTACCAAAGTTTAGTATAGAATAAAAATCTAAGGCACGTATATAATTATATTTGGAAATATGTTACAATCTTTATAAAATTATTTCGGAGATAATGCGTATGAAAAATGACGGTAAGGAAAGAATGATTAGCTTTGACGAGATCCGCGAGCTTATGCATGATCATGCGGAAACCGGATTTATACATACTACGTATAAAGAGGAGTCTCACAGATTTCATCTGCTGCTGAATGGTGATATGAGAGCGGTGGAAGAGTCGGATAAGATTCTGAATCCGGATATTCAGGGCAAGCTTTCGAAGGATCCTGTCAGGAATCTCAGGTATCTTGCAATAGTCAATACGGGGCTGGCTACCCGTTATCTTATCGAGGCCGGGATCCCGCAGGAGACGGTTTATTCCATTTCGGACATTTATATCCAGAAGGTGGATGAGGCGAAGACCATGGATGAAATCAGGAAGCTGAATATGGAAGTCTGGACGGTCTTTGTGGAGACGGTAAGAGAGTTTAAGCGGGAGAGCCGGTTTTCGAAGCCAATCTTGTCCTGTCTTAATTACATAGACTCGCATTTCAACGAGAAGATCGTACTGGAGGATGTGGCGGAGAAGGTGAATCTGAATCCCTGTTATCTGGCTGCGCTTTTCAAGAAAGAGACAGGGAAGACCTTCGGAGAATATCTGATGGATGTCCGCATAGAGACTTCCATGGCGTTACTGGCGAAGACGGATTATCCGTATTCGCGGATTGCTTATTCGCTGGCTTTCTGTTCGCAAAGTCATTTTACGAAGACATTTCATAAGCATACGGGCTATACGCCGAAGCAGTACAGGATGACTTTCTATGATGCGGACATTTCTTCCGTGGGGGGCGGCAGGCTGCCGGGGAAGAAAAATCAGTAATGATACAACTATGATACAGGAACGTGCTATAATGTGTCACATGGTGAGGTCGATTTATATAAACAGGGGAAATGAATTATGGATAGTAAAAAATTTAAGATTTTTGTGATCGCGTGTCTCGTGGTATTTGCGGGGCTGATCATAGGTATCATCATCCTATCTCAGCCGACGAATCCAAAGGAGACACCACAGGCTGCAACAGCAGCTGCAACAGAAGCAGCGACCGAGGCTGCCACGGAAGCAGTATCGGAGGATACCGAAGAGGCTGCTACGGAGGCTGCGACGGAAGCAGCAACCGAGACCGCCACGGAAGCGTCTGCGGGAGAAGCTTCGGAACAGGGCGCAGTGGTGCTCAATGATAACACCAAGACCCAGGACATCATCGGATCTCAGGATGCAGAGACTCAGATAAAGTACAGGAGTATTACATTTACCCTTCCTAAGAACTGGCTGGGTATCACCGCACCGGATCAGAACAAATGCTACTTTTTCTATACGGAACATGCAACGCTTATGCTTAACAGACAGCCGCTGTCAGGCGCGAATCTGGATAGCGAAGAGGGCGTGCAGGGTGCCATGCAGGGTATAGCTGAGGGCGGATTTTCTAATGTTCAGAGAGACAGGATCGTGACTATAGGAAACTATACGGGATATGTATTCACGGGCGAAGCCGAAAAGGATGGAGTGAAATATAACGGCCACGTGTTATACGTTCAGATCGGCAAAGAGGTATATACATTTATTATCGCTGCGGAAGATGGGTATTCCTATAATGAGGATATTGAGAGTATAATAGGCTCCATTGACATTAGATAATGAGACAAGGAGGAATATCAGAGATTGAATGTAGCAGTTTGCGATGACATCAAAACGATCAGGCAGGGAATAGTAGCAGAGTGCGAACGCGTTAGGGAAGAGATCAACGCCGATTTCGGAATATTCGAGTATGACAATATCCGGGATCTGAAAGAGGAACTGAGCAGTATCGACATACTTCTTCTGGACATTGAGATAGGGGAAGAAAGCGGGATAGACGTAAAGAATTATATCGAGGAAAACAGGCTTGATATAATCATTATATTTGTTACCGGCTACGACAGTTACGTGAAGGAATCTTTCGGACTGAATGTTCTCGGATTTATAGACAAGAGCGAGGTGAAGGAAAAACTGGCTGCCTACCTCACCAGGGCGGTCGGGATAAAAGCAGGAGAGAGTCTTACCATCGAAGGACTGAATATCCGTACCGTAAAGTATGTTCAGTCGGACGGCGCTTATGTGAGACTTGTGTCGGATGACTCAAGAGAGGCACTTCACAGAGTCAGCATGAACGAGATGGAGGAAGTCCTGAAAGACCATGACTTCTGCAGGGCTCACAGATGCTATATCATCAACCTCAGATACGTGAAAAAGATAATAACCATGGGCCACGGCAAAAAGTACGTGGTGATCGACGACAAACGCCTTAAGG
>CACZHN010000005.1:0-347 GCA_902780985.1 uncultured Lachnospiraceae bacterium
CTTGAAGCATGTTACATCAACCTCTGCCGAAGGCTCTGTGAATGGGAAATGATGCGGACGAAGCTTTGTCTTTGTATCCGGTCCGAAGAATTCCTTTGCAAACTGATCAAGTGTTCCCTTAAGGTCTGCCATTGTAACGTTCTCGCCGATTACAAGGCCTTCAACCTGATGGAATGACGGGCTGTGTGTTGCATCAACCTCATCCGAACGGAATACTCTACCCGGGGAGATAAGCTTGATAGGAAGATTTCTTTCAGGGAATCCCTTGGATGTCTCCTTTAATCTTCCGGCAGCAAGCATAACTCTTGCCTGAACTGATGATGTCTGGGTACGAAGCACGATATCGT